>JBKCIQ010000158.1:0-12126 GCA_046302135.1 Bacteroidota bacterium
GTTCATCATATTCCCGCTGAAAGGGCTAATTTTGATTATATATCAAAACTGCTTTATCATGTTTCATATGATTACTATAAAGGATATTTTGAATGTTTTTCAGATGAAGCAATTTTTATGCAAAAACCAGGAATAAGACAAAAGATAAATATTTTTTTACGAGCGTTCCGTAATTGTTTACCCTCTCTTTTAATGTTTAGATCCACATTAAAAATTGAGAAAGCATGGACTGAAGGGTATAATAAATTTTATAATGATTTTAAACGCTGAAAAGAATTCAGGTAATTTTTTATTAAGATTTAAAACGATAAAAGATAAATTAGCTTATTAAACTAAAATAGATGAAAAATTTTTTAAAGTTATTTTTTAGATCACTTGGACTAGAAATTAGGAAAATCAATTTAAACCAACAGAGTACACTACAATCAAAAGTATTTAAAATGCGTCAGGATATGGATGAGGTTTTGACTCATTTGAAGTCATTAAATTATTTACCTGAAGTTATAATTGATTGCGGAACAGCAGATGGCACCCCGGCTCTAACAAGGGTTTACCCCAACGCTTTTTATTATTTCATCGAGCCTCTTCATGAATTCAAGCCAAAAATTGAGGCCTTACTTGAAGTTTACAATGGTACATATTTGCCTTTTGCGGTAGGTTCTAAAAATGAAAAACTTATAATAAATGTTCACTCTGATAAACTTGGTTCTTCTCTTCTCCATGAATCTGATGGATCCCAGGCAGATGGAATTCCTCGGGAAATAGAGACCATTACTCTTGATTCATTAAAACCTGAACTTAATGGTAAAAAGGGTATACTTCTTAAAATAGATGTACAGGGTTTCGAATTGGAAGTTATAAAAGGAGCTACAGATATTCTTTCGCTTGTTGATGTTATAATAATGGAAGTTTCATTTTTTAATTTTCTGAAAGAAGCTCCTGATTTTACTGAGGTAATACAATTTATGAAAACGAAAGGATTTGTTGTCTATGATATTTTCGGTGGGCATAATCGACCAATGGATTTGGCAATGGCTCAAAGAGATATTTTGTTTGTAAAGGAAAATGGAAAATTTAGGGAGTCGCATAAGTGGGCAGATGACAGTCAGCGGCAACTCATGGAGAATTCGGTTATATAAATTTATCTATTTATTTTCTTCCGAAGTTCAAATTCTAAATAGTAAATCGGCACCTAATTGTCGTGTGTAGTAATGATTTTAACTAATGCCGAGTATATGTATTTCAATTCTACTTCAGTAATACAGTAGGGTGGAAGTAAGTATACAACATTACCCAGAGGTCTGATAATTATCTTTTCCAGAAACAGTTTACGACAAATTTCATTTCCCTTCTCTGCTAAATATTCTCTTTTTTCATTTATGTACTCAAGTGCTAAAATGGTCCCGCATACTCTGATTGACCAGTTTTTTAATCTAACTTCATTTAATTTCTTAAATTGAGTATGCTCAGAATTGATTCTTTTCACCTTTTCCAAAGTATTTTCTGATTCAAATAAGTCAAGACTAGCATTTGCTGCTGCACATGCTATTGGGTTGGCAGTATATGAATGTCCATGAAAAAAGGTCTTACGCTTGTCATCTGATAAAAAACCTTCGAATATAAATTCAGCACATGCCGTAATACCAAGTGGAAGAAAACCCCCTGTAAGCCCTTTGCTCAAACAAATAATGTCAGGTTTTTGTGTAAGCCAATCAGATGCAAACATTTTACCTGTTCTTCCAAATCCTGTCATCACCTCATCAGCAATACAAATTACATTGTAAGATTTCATTTTTGAAATCAATATATCAAGTAGCTCAGGTTCATACATCACCATTCCTCCTGCACCCTGAATAATTGGTTCAAAAATGAAAGCGGCCACATTTTCGTTCGCAAGTTTTTCATTTAGAAAGTAAAGGATGCTTTCGAGATTGTATTTGTCAGGAACGGGAATGTGAATCACATCAAACAAGAGTTCATTAAAAGCATTACTGAAAACATTCCTTGCTCCTGCACTCATAGACCCGAATGTATCACCATGATATCCGTTTTCAAAAGCAACTATTTTAGTACGATATTCGTTTTTGTTGTGGAAGTATTGAATGGCCATTTTTATGGCAACCTCTACTGATGTAGATCCATCATCACTAAAAAAAACTTTAGAGAGATTTCCCGGGAGAATTTTGGTTATTCTACCTGCAAGTCTCTGCGCCTGCGGATGCGTGAATCCTGAAAAAATGCTATGTGCATTTTGAACCGCCTGTTCAGAAATTTTTTGTGCAATATAGGGATGAGAATGTCCATGTATATTTACCCACCAAGATGAAATAGCATCAATATATTGATTTCCTTCATCATCAAAATAAAAAGAACCTTTTGCTGAAATAATATTTATCGGTTCTTCGGCATATTTAAGATGAGTAAATGGCGGCCATATTGGATTCATTTAATCAACTTTTTTATTAAAACTATTTAAATATTCTTGAATTCAACCAGATATTTCTGAATGGACTCTCGGTTAATATATGTTTCTTTATTGATGTGTCCTAGAATTGGTACATCAGAATAATTTACTATTACCTCTTCGCTCAATTTTTGAGTTGAACCATTGAAAATAATTCCAAGAAATTTTACGCCTTTTGATTTTAAATATTCAATCGACAATAATGTATGATTGATGCTTCCTAGATAATGCTGAACTACCAATATAGTTTCTGCATCAAATCTTTTGATTAAATCAATCATGAAAAAATTGTTATTCAGCGGAACCAGAATTCCACCTGCACCTTCTATAATGATGTTGTTCTGAGTATTTGGTAATTGAATAGTGTCCACATCAATAGCAGTCCCTATTGTGTGTGCTGCAGCATGAGGAGAAAGTTGAGGCTCAAAGCTATATGCTTCCGGGTGGAATACTGTTTTTGGATTTGAAACAAGTTTTTTGACCTGGTCAGTATCGGTTCCGTAGTAGTTTCCCGTTTGAACAGGCTTCCAGTAATCAGCTTCCAAAGCTTCAGTCAAAACTGAGGAAACAACAGTTTTTCCAACATCAGTTCCTATCCCCGTAACAAAAATTTTTCTCATTTTTTTCTTTAAAAGTATCTAAAAAAAAATTGACTATTAATTAAGTTTTTCAGACAATACTAAAAATAGGTTGTTAATTTCTTCATTGGTATTGAATGAATGTAAACATATCCTCAAACGCTCGGTGCCTGCCTTAACTGTAGGGCTTTTAATCGGTCTGATTTCAAATCCGCAGGATTTTATGTGCGTTGAAACATTATTTACTTCTATATTGCCCGGAATAATTATTGTCTGTATTGGGCTTCTATTATTAAATTGGTAGCCTTTCAGGCCAGAAAAAATTTTTGAAAATTTCGTGATATTGTTAAACAACTTTTCTCTTTCTGAATTACCTATGCCTATCATGTTTTCATATTTTTCAAATATACTTAAAACAGTATGTTGGGGTAGGGCGGTAGTATAAATAAATGGTCTTGAGAAATTAATTAGGAATTGTTTTAAAATTTCAGAACCGCAAATACTTGCTCCGTGCACACCAAATGCTTTTCCGTAGGTAATTATTCTTGCAAAGCATGAATGATGGATGTTTTCTTGATAACACATTCCCTCTCCATTTTGTCCGTAAATTCCTCCGGCATGTGCTTCATCAACAATTAGGTGATATCCTTTTTCTAAGCAAATAAAATTGAGTTCCTTCAATGGTGCAATATCACCATCCATTGAATAAACTGACTCTACAACAATATAAATTGTTTTATCATGAGTGTTCTGTCTTTCAATTTTATTTATTAGGTCATTCAGATCATTATGGCGGAACTTAACAGATTTTGCATGGCTTAACATCAATCCGTCAATAATGCTGGCATGAACAAGCTCATCATAGAATATTAAATCTTCTCTTTGAGGTACGCATGAAAGCAAGCCAAGGTTTGCATCATATCCTGAATTAAATAATAGCGAAGATTCAGAATGATGAAAATTTGAAATTTTTTTTTCCAATGATTCAATATCTGGATAATTACCACTTAAAAGACGCGATCCGGTACTACCGCTTCTCGTAATTAAATTAGTGTTTTTCGTTTCGAGCTTTGAAAATCCAAGATAATCGTTGCTGTAAAAATCTATGCTTGAGTCTGAAGTTAAACTCAAAGTACGCAGAAGTTCGCCTTGTTTTCGCTTATTAAGTTGATCTAAAAGTTTTTTTTCAGCAGGAAACATAATGAATTGCTGTCACTCTTTGGAAACGTCAATCCTTAATCCTGACATGATGAAGTATGACCAGATATTGTGAGTTATTTTACTTGGGGCCTCTTGCTTTGAATTTTTGAAATATTTGTATTCAACAACAGGTTGAACAAATAAATAGGTGTGTGCAAATAATTTATAATCTGCAATAAATCCTAGGTTAAAAAAAACACTTTTGCCTCCTGTACCTGATCCAAATAAATTGTAATGATTAAGGTAATAGGAAGTAAAATAACCACCACCTGTTTTTATACTAAAGCTGAAAAGATCTCCTCCAATATTTTGAAACGGAATTTCAGCATGCGCAAATATTTTACTGAAAGTAAATCTGTCAGCAAAAGCATAATTGACGTTATTAATTTTTATTTTTTCCAGATAAAATTCTTCAAATGAGATTCCTAATCCTAAACGCACTTTCATAACTTGGGCTCCAACATCTACAGTGAAATTATTCAATGTGTTTTTAGCATTGAACAATACATTACCTCCGAAAATTTCTGATCCCGTAGTGTCATAAAGTGCACTTTGATTCAGGGTTGAGCTCCATGATGCATTACCCGTTCCGTAGGCAAAAGAGATAAAATATTTGTCATTCGGGCCATCGTTTATCAACTTTGATCTCTGTGCTTTAATGCTCAGAAAAGCTAAAGCAATAATGAGTGTATAAAAAATATATTTAGTCTCTTGCTTCAACAGGATATTTTTTAGAAAATGCTTTCGATGGTTCCAGTCCAAGTATTTTGAACATTTCCATATCCTGATTAAATTCCGGGTTAGGGGTGGTTAATAACTTGTCTCCTGCAAAAATACTATTGGCGCCTGCCATAAAGCAAAGTGCCTGTCCTTCCATGCTCATTTCGAGACGACCGGCAGAAAGACGAACCTGTGTTTTGGGCATTGTTATTCTTGCTGTCGCTACCATCCGCACCATTTCCCAAATCTCAACAGGTTTTTGGTTTTCAAGTGGTGTTCCTTCAACTGCAACCAAAGCATTAATAGGAACTGATTCAGGTATGGGGTCAAGATTTGCCAGGGTAAAAAGCATACCAATTCGGTCTTCAGATGTTTCGCCCATTCCAATTATTCCACCCGAACAAACAGTAATTCCAGCTTTTCTTACATTTTTAATGGTGTTTAATCTATCATCATAATTTCTTGTTGAAATAATGTTTTGATAATTTTCTTCTGAGGTGTCTAAGTTATGATTATATGCATACAATCCTGCTTCTGCCAGCTTACCTGCTTGCTCCTCGGTAATCATACCAAGCGTACAGCAAACCTCCATGCCCTTAGAATTTATGGTTCTAACCATTTCAAGAACTTTGTCAAAATCTCTGTTGTCTCTTACCTCTCTCCATGCAGCACCTAGGCACATTCTTGAGGCGCCTCCCTTTTTTGCTTGATCGGATAAATCGTTAACCTCTTCAACAGACATCATTTTGTGCACTTTAATATTGGTGTTGTATCTAGCGGCCTGAGGACAATAAGAACAGTCTTCAGGGCATCCTCCTGTTTTAACTGATATTAAAGATGAAATCTGGACCTCTCTCGGGTTATGATTTTCGCGATGAACTTTTGCGGCTTTAAATACAAGCTCCAGAAGAGGTTGGTGATAAATATCGCTAATTTGCTGACGTGTAATTTTCATGCTCATATTAAGGTGTAAAACAAATATAAATAATTATGGCTACAAACTGTAATTAACTCATAAAAAGGTAAATCTTTTTTGTGATGTTTTCGTTATGAAGTGTAATTTAGTAAATCAGCAATTTATGAGATATTTAGGGTCAAAAAATTTATTTATTTCACTTTTAATTCTGAATGCAGTTCTGTTAAAATTCTCATCTTGTAAATCAAGAGGATTTCAAGATCAATTAATCAATAATAAACCAAAGGAGAGAAAGTGGAACAAGTGGAGAAAAAAAAAGGAAATGAAAAATGGCAGGGCCTATAATCCTTATCTTGAAAAAAAGGCAAGCGAAAAGCCAAGTGCAGAATTGAATCAACAGAACAAACGTGCAGAAAGACTCGCAAAAAGAGCCATACGAAAAGAGAAGAGAAAATTAAGAAGAAAAAAAGGAGCCTATAAATAAGCTCCTTCTACCATCTAACTTACTGATTTTTATTTTTTCTTTTTTCCATTAACCGCATTTACCAGCTCTTCTTTTTCGCTAAGTTGTCCTTGCAAAGACTCAATGTCACTGTTAATTTTTCCAACTTCAGCATCGAGTTTTTCTCTTTCTTTTACTAAAGCATTTACCCTTCTTTCAGTAGCTTTGTAAACAGACAGTTGAACACATGAAGTCATAATTACAAGACATGCAATTGTGCCGGCGGAGATTTTCATTATTGTTTTCATGGTGATTTAATTTTAAATGTGATTAACGGAAATCTAGAACTATATTTTCTGTATAAACCGTGTGAGGAGCCTTTGCAATTCCGCACACCGTGTATCCTTCTCCCAAGCATATATATCTGTGGCCTAATGATTCTACGCCAGAATCAACAAGTAAGTTAACGATATGTCCGGCAGCATCAGTATCTCCATAACTAATAGATTCTGCCATGAAAGAACTTGAGCAGGAGCTTGAGATTCTGTCGTGTCCAGTAATTCCCGCCTCACCTGTAGACTTTGCATGACATAAAGATTCTTCAAACAACTGCCTGTCAGGAGTAACCGGGTTTAATGGTTTCATTTCGTTTAAGTGCATAATAAGTGTTGCCAAATAAACGTCCTCAGGATTCTTCTTATACAAAGGAATAATGAATTCATTACAGAAGTCAACAGGGTAAACCCTTGCATAGTTTAAATAGTAGTAGACTTCTTTTTCCTCTTTGTTAAGCCACTTTGTTTTATTTGCAACATCAAGTAAATTCTTTTGTATCTCTACCTTCTCATATATTTCTTTGCGTTTTGGATAGGCGGTTTTAAGTTCTAAGGGATTCAGTTCTTCGCTTTTTATATTACATTCTAATCCCATTTCTGTTAGATATTTTTTTATTTCATATGTCTTCGACTTGAGGAATTTATCTTTGGCCGCAACAGCGTTTTTTAATTTGTGCCTGGTTTTGTTCAATTTTGTTTTTTGAGTCCTAATTTCACTGTTTTCTTTTCTTAATTGTGACGCTTTGGCTGATAGTACCAAATATTTTTCCTTGCTTACACAGGAAATTGTTAGAATCATCAACAGCAGGATGGCGGCTAAATTTCTAATTACTGTTTTCATAATCTATAAAATTTATTGGTGAATAATTACGTACAATTCATATAATAATTATTTAATAAAGAAGATACAGGATAAAAAAATGATATTTTTATCTAATGATCGAAGAAGTTTAATTTTATTCTTCTCTTTTAATGCAAAATATTGGCATGTCTGTAGTATTGGCAAAATAATTAGTGAGGCTTTTTTGTAGGACGTCGCCAATTAAAGAGTGTTTTCCGGGTAGCAATATCAGTAAATCCGGTTTTGACTTGTAAATGTGTTTTTCAAGCCCGTTTTTAACATCTTCTGCTAAGTAGAAAGTTTTGTGTGGTACATGGCTCGTTTCATTTTCTAAATTCAATTCACCTATGGTATGTAACACTTGTTGTTGTTTTTTTTCTTCATAAAAATTGATGATTTCAAGTTCTGCGTTAAAAAAACTTTTCCATAAAATGATATAATCAATCAAGCCCTTAGATATTTTTTTTTCAGTATCTGCCGCGAACACTATTTTTTCTATTTTCTTGAAACGGTAATTTTTCGGAATCAATAATACAGGAATTAGACTTTTTCTTGATGTGAAAACTCCGTTACTACCAAGAAGTATCTGCCCCAAACGACCTCTTTTCGTTACATGCATTATAATAATATCTGCTGATTCCTCATCCGCATTTTGAATCAGAGCATCAACCGAAAATCCGGCTTTAACTATTATTTTTTTTTGTAGGAATTCTGTATTATTATTTTTTAAGACAGCATCTGCTTCATGTTCCAATGATTTTTTATTTTCATTGAATATTTCCTCTATTGGGTAATTGATAAAAGCCGATTCTGTAGAAATTGCAGGTAGGTTGAATCCATGAAAGAAAATTAGACTTAGTCCGTATTCTTTTGCGAAATTGCATGCGTAATCAGCTGTATTTCTCGACAACTCTGAGTAATCGTAAGGGATAAATGCTTTTTTCAATTTTTTACCCCTAATTTAAATGGTAGATATGTTTTAGATTATGAAACTTGTATTGTCAACTGCTGATAGTAATCACTTTTAATTGAGTGTATTATTTGTTTTTATTAAGAAGAAATCGTTTATCCAATGAAAATGTTTTACCTTTTGTACCTGATTGCAGTAAAACTACCTCTTCGATTTTCTGAAATCCACTTTTTTCAATTAGTATTTTATACTTTTCATCTCCCTTTAGCGTAATAAAGTACTCACCCATGTTGTCAGTAACAATTGTTGAAACAACTTCGTTTTTTTCATTCAGAATTTTTATTTCTATACCCTCAATTCCTGTACCGGCAAAACCATCAAGAACTGCTCCTTTCAGAATTGAAAGTTTTGGTTTGCTTTGCTCTTCTTTCTTCATATCGTCCTCTAGTAGAGGATAATTTGTTAGGTCAATTTTATAAATATCTGCTCCACCGAGACCACCTTTTCTCTCGCTAGAGAAATATCCCGTATGATGATCGGCACTCATTACAAATGGTCCATCTTTTCTTTCGCTGTTAAAAGGAAATCCAAGATTAACCGGCTTTGTCCATTTGCCGTTTGTAAATGTTGTCTTAAAAATATCGTAGTCTCCCATACTTTCTTGCGAATTAGAACAAAAGAAAAGCGTTTTGCCGTCAGGTGCCAGAAAAATACCAACTTCTTGGTAAGGCGTATTAACAGTAGGGCCAAGGTTAACAGGTTTACTCCACTCTGTCTTCGAAATTTTTTCAATCATCCAGATGTCTCCACCGCCAAAGCCTTTTTCTTTTCCGTATTTAGGACTTTCACTTACGAAAAATATTTTTTTTCCGTCAGGCGACATGCACGCTCCGTCCTCCCAATACGTTGTGTTTACTTTACAATTAAGTACCTTATTTATGGGTTCAGGTTTTTTCCATTTGTCTCCATTCATTTTGCTCAGGTAAATGTTTCCACCTCTCGATTCACCATTCGGGTCATTGTAGTAAATAATTATTGTTTTACCATCAGGTGAAATATTCCTTGCCGCGTCATGACCTTTTGTATTAATATCTCCGGGTACCAATTTTGGGTCTTCCCAATTGTGTTTCGATGTATCCCAGTGGGTTATGTAAATGTCTTCAAAATATCCACCGTCTCCTTCTTCATCCATTGCGTCATCAGTTGTATGCGGGCGCCTGGAAGTAAAAACAAGCCTTTGTCCGTCTGCGGATATGCATGGTGACTTATCATCAAATTTCGAATTAAGCAGGTTTCCTGCATTTTCAATCTTTACATCAACAGGGTTTAAAATTAATTTTTTGGCAACATTACACTGACTTATGTATTGATCTACGAAATATTCTGTTGTGTTTTCTTTATCGGTTATTTTAGATTTAAAGGTGTTAAATGAGCTAATTGCATCATCATATTTTCCATCACTTTGGTATAGCATACCGAGGTAATAGTAGGTCTCTCGGTTGGTTTCTTTTGATGTTTTTGCTTTTTCCAAATTAGAAATTGATTGCTCAAACTCTTTCAATCTGAAATAGGTTAGTCCAACATAATATAAAACAAAGCCATCATTTGGATGAGCGTTAAGAAGAACATTGAAATCTTTTAATGCATCTTTGTATTTACCCCCAAATAATTTTTGTTTTGCTAGCTCAAGTTTAATTTTTTCCTTGGTGTCAAGTCCGTCATCCGCCTTTAGTTGGTTAAGGGCAAGCATAGATATTAATAAAATAGCAGCGTACAATTTCATCTTTTGATTTTTTAAATTTATTTGTTTATCAAAATTAATAAATATAGAGCTAAAAAAAGGTTAAATGATAAAATTCAGGATTTGTGTTTAGAGGCTGTTTCTAAATATTTTAAAAAAAGCTCCATACCTTTTATTTTATCTTCATCTAGTACATAATCTATTCTTTGTTTCAAATAAACTAATGTGTCTTCCAAGCTTAGGTCGCTAACATTATACTTTAATACTGCCTTGTCTATATTTTTTATACCAAATGAAAGTGCGCTGTTAAATTTTTCGATAAATGAATTTTCTAATTCGGATGTGCATACCCAACAAGCAAAAACAAATGGTAACCCTGTATGTTTTTTCCAGTTTTCGCTGAGGTCATATTCAAAATTAAATCGATTTTTTAGTTTGAATGTTCTGTCTCCAATTACAACACCTCCGATTTCATCATTTATAAGATTAATGTAATTGTCTGTCGCAGAAATGAACTCAGGATTGGTTTTCCATAGCTCCTGGCAAAGTATTCTTACGAGTTGAACAGATGTTTTACTTTCAGGATCTAAATAAATTTTTTGCAATTCGTTAACTGGTTTTTGACTGTATAACATTACCGAATCTACTTTTCCTTGAGAACCTATACAGAAGTCTGAAATTATTTTTAAGTTTTTGTGCTTTGATAACACGGCAATCGGAACCAGTCCAATGTCTACTTTATTATTTATTGTTTTTTCAGCACAAATGGCAGGGATATCCTGCTCTATTATTACTTCTTCATTTGTAAAAAAATTAAATAATCCATATCTGAAAGGAATTGTATTGGTGTAACTAACAAGTGATATTTTGATTTTTTCTTTCAGTTTATCTTATTTAAGTCTAAAAATAATTTAGTTGATGCAACAACTCCTGTAATACATGCTAATGGAAATCCAATCCAGGTGCCAATTAAGGGAAAAAAAGTGAGTGTCCAATAACTGAAGCCAATACCAGTAATATATGCCTTGTTTTTCCAGATAAATTTAAAACTCTCTTTCATTGTATACCGGTGTCTCTCGCAAGAGTAATCCATCAGTGAAAATCCAATGAAGTACCAGGTTCCAATTAGCATGAAATATTGGTAGGCACCATATAGAATTGAGCCTGCAAAAGGTATTAGAAGCAACAACAACCCTAAACCAAATAAAACTGTTTGTATAGTTATGTTTCTTATGGTAATAAGAATGCTTCTAAAAACGTCGCGCAGGAGTTGCTTGAAGTCAAATTTATATGTTTTACCAATTATTTTCTTCTCTGCAGACTCACCGGCAAGAGATAAAATTGGAGAGGCTATTGCCAACGATAGAGAATTATTAACAGATGCAAAAAACAACAATGATAAAATACCTATTGATATGGAAATAATGACGGATAAGGATTTTGAAGATGGTTGAATTAATTTTTTTAACCATGATAAATAATGTCCTTGATCAGGAATATTTTTAAAAGCTAGAAAATCTTCAAGTGTTTCTTTAATAAAACTATAGGCGTAAATGAATACAGCTATGGAGACGATAAAGAAAAAGAGCCTTATTAGAAATGGATAAAGGTAAAAATGTGATAGTTTATTTTTGTAAATGATTTTAAAAGCATAAAAAAATCTTTCAACTCCTTCTGAAAAAAGCTTAAGTTGTTGCATGCTTATATACTTAATTATGCTTGAGCAGTTGGCCCGCCGAACGAAAGTGGAAGAGCATTCATTTCTGTATCCTTAATTTTGCCGTGCATTTGCTCGTATTTTGAAATGTTATCAGCGAGCGCCTTCATTAATCTTTTTGCATGTTGTGGAGTGAGAACGATTCGTGATTTTACTTTTGCCTTGGGTACTCCTGGCATCATTTTAATAAAATCTACCACAAATTCTGCGGGTGAGTGGGTAATTATAGCAAGGTTAGAATAGATGCCTTCAGCAACTTCTT
>JBKCIQ010000159.1:0-7722 GCA_046302135.1 Bacteroidota bacterium
CCCTGATCAAGCAAAAAAGTAGGGAAAGATTGAAAAAACAGCGGTGGCTTCGACATTTTCGTGTTTATCAACACTCAGGCTCAGCCACCTTCACAGTTTTGAATCTCTCTTCGTTCTTTTTGCATAATCAAAAAGAACCAAAAAATCTTTCTTATAGCGAAGATTTAAATTCTTTCCTGCTTTTTTGCTTGATCAAAAAAGTAGCAAAAAAATCAAGGCTGCATTTTCTCTTTTGCAACCTTAGTTGCAATTTTTCGCTCTCAAAAATTGCTACAATAAATTTCATCTCAGTCCCTTCGGCCTGAGCTTCATTAATTGCTTAACGCAATTTTCTTGTTTGAAAAAACAGAGAAAATAAGGCCAGTCCAGTATTACAATAAAATGGATTAGAAATGCAATAAGCTTTTTAAATTCTTTTCGTTGATGTGAACTCCGCGCTTGTTCACGGCCAACGCGCGACAATGTATTAACCGAATATAGAGGAGTGGCCTTATTTTTTCTGGTTTTTTGTAACAGAGTGGCTGAGCTTGAGTCTTGAGAAATCGAAACACGAAATGGTCGAAGCCACCGTTGTTTTAACCCTAAGCAACTCCGCGCTGCTTGCCTCATAAAATCTACGAAAAACAACCCTTATAATATAAAATTATACTTTATTTTATCATGATAATTGATAGTTTATACTTTTCATATCATTTATTTTTTAACTTTGAAAAAGTTATGGATTTCAAACGTAAACAGTCATTCACGGATAATGATAGACAAAGCATTTTTTTCTGGGGCCCACGTCAAACCGGGAAAAGTACACTTTTAAAAAAGAAATTTAAGGATGCACTTTGGTTTGATCTTTTATTATCGGATGTTTATAAGCGATTGATTTCTACTCCTGAATACCTTAGACAAACCATCCTCGCTCAAGAGAAAAAAATAGTAATCATTGATGAAATTCAGCGTGTCCCGAAGTTGTTAAATGAAGTTCATTGGCTAATAGTAAATCATAATATTCAGTTTGTTTTAAGTGGTTCAAGCCCAAGAAAAATAATGAGGTCTGGAGAGAATTTATTGGGAGGTAGGGCATTGCGCTACGAACTTTTTCCGCTTACCTATGCTGAAATTCCAAACTTTGATTTGCTGAAAGCTTTAAATAATGGTTTATTGCCAAGGCATTATTTATCTAGTAACGCCAAACGTTTAATTGATTCCTATATTGGAAATTATTTGCGCGATGAAATTGTTGCAGAGGCAAAGATCAGAAATATTGATGTTTTTGCAAGGTTTCTAGAAGCCGCTGCATTTAGTAATGGCGAGATGGTAAATTATTCCAACATTGCCACTGATTGCGGAGTTTCTGCACCTACTATAAAAGAATATTTTCAGATTCTTGAAGATACTTTAATAGGACGATTTATTCCCGTCTATCAGTACAAGCCAAAAAGAAGAGTTATTAAAACACAAAAATTTTATTTTTTTGATGTTTCCATTGCGAACAATTTACTCAAAAGAAATAAAATCGAGTTTGGCTCAGAAATTTTTGGAAATGCATTTGAGTCATTTATTTTTCAAGAGTTAATCGCTCATCGTCACTATTCCGGACTAAATTATGAGATTTCATATTGGAGAACTGCTTCACAGTTGGAAGTTGATTTTATTTTGGGCAAACATGAAGTTGCTTTGGAAGTGAAATCTACCAATAAAATTTCCACACACCACCTCAGAGGATTAAAATATTTTATGGAGGAGTACAAGGTGAAAAAAGCAGTAATAGTGTGTACAGAGCCATTGCCTAGAAAGATTGGAAATATTGAAATTTTACCCTGGAATGTTTTCTTAGATAAATTATGGGCAGGAAAGATTATTGAATAGCTGGTAGAGGAAAATTTTTAGAAACCGATTTCTGAATTAATTGAATCAAAAAGACCGACCATATTTTTTTGTTCCTATTAACAGAGTGGCTGAGCTTGAGTGTTGAGAAATCGAAACACGAAATGGTCGAAGCCACCTTTGTTTTCACCCTAAACAACTCCGCGCTTGTTCACTACTAATGCGCGACAATTTATCATCGGGTGCTTCGACGGGCTCAGCCCCCCGTGTTAATCTCCTTACATTTTCTTTCTTGAAAGAGAAAATGAAGCCGATTGCTGAGTAAATCGAAGCAAGATTTTCTGGTTCTTTTTGATCATGCAAAAAGTTTGACCTTGGTTTTTCTATTTAAAATGATTTTATTAAAACGGAACACGAAAAGTGTTGAATCAATCGATTGCTTATGCAACAATTTTTTCAAATCAGCTTATTAAAAAAGATGCTATTTATCGCTTTTCAGAAAATCTCCTCTTAAAATTCCCCTTAGTAAAAGACTTCTTTTTTTTCTTGATGGTTTCGACTTTGTACTCAGGCGCAGGACCAATTTGTTCAGGGAGAACAAACCGTGGGATTTCTCTCTGAATCAATCTTTCAATGCGATCAAATTTTCTGAAATCGTTTTCATTCACAAACGTAATCGCAGTTCCCGTTGATTGCGCACGCGCTGTTCTTCCGATTCTGTGAACATAATCTTCTGCATCCGGAGGCACATCATAATTCACAACCAAATCAATTCCTTCCACATCAATTCCTCTCGAAAGCACATCTGTTCCAACCAAAATTTTTAAATTCCTGCTCTTAAATTTTATCATCAACTCTTCACGCTCCTGCTGTTCTAAATCAGAATGAAAAGCCCTAGCGTGTATATTCCATTTTTTTAAATCACGTTCCAGTTGCTTTACTTTTTCTTTTGTTGAAGAAAAAATTAAAACGGACTGATAATCTTTCTCCTGCAGCAACAAATTAAGCAATGGCGCTTTTTGATTTTCATAAACAATATAAATTCTTTGATCAAGTCCCTCTGCCGGTTTTGCGATTGCAATATTTATTTCTGCTGGTTCAAATAAAATTCTCTTAGCAAGCTCTCGCATTTTAACAGGCATGGTTGCACTGAAACAAATGTTTTGTCTTTTTTCAGGAAGATATTTCAAAATGCGAAGTATATCATCATAGAACCCCATGTCCAACATTCGATCTGCTTCATCTAAAATAAAATGCTGCAAATGACTGAAATCAATATCTCCTGCCTGAAGCAAGGCAATCAACCTCCCCGGTGTTGCTATTACAATATCTACTCCCTCTTGTAAGGCGCGCTTTTGTCTTCCCCAGGCAACCGCATCGCCTCCTCCGTAAATTGCAATTGATCCTACACCGCAGAAATAACCCAAACCCTCAACTTGCTGATCAATCTGTACCGCTAGTTCTCTGGTAGGAGCAAGTATTAACGTATTTAAAAATCTTTTTTCAGATGATATGATTTTATTCATCACCGGAAGTAAAAACGCCGCGGTTTTACCTGTTCCGGTCTGTGCGCAAGCAATTAAATCTTTTCCTTCAGAGATAACTGGTATGGCCTGTTGCTGAATGGGAGTTGCCTCACGGAAGTTCATGGAGTCCAAACCTTCCTGTAGTTGAGAGTGAAAATTGAAATCTTTAAAAAGCAAAGGAATAAATTATTAACTCAAAGATACGCTAATATTGGCTTTAATTAGCTATTATTATCTACTTTGATTTTTTTCACCGAATGTAAATTCGCATCTTTGCGCCCATGAAAATAACAGTAAAACTTATTTCTTTTCTGTGTTTGATTTTACTTTTTGCATGTAACCATGCTGAAAAAGATAAAATTTCATCTACAGATAGCACCCAAACTATTGAATCAAATGAACCTGATTCCTTATTTCAGTTTCAAACAGATCAGTTTGCCGATCTTCGAATCTTACGTTACCAAGTGCCGGGATTTGAATCATTAAAGCCTCAGCAGAAAGAATTGTTGTATTATCTATATGAAGCGGCCCTGTGTGGAAGAGACATCATCTGGGATCAGAATTGTAAATACAATCTCACTGTAAGAAAATTCATTGAGAACGTTTGTAGTACCTACAAAGGAAATCGTGAATCTAAAGACTTCAAAAACTTTATGGTGTATGCAAAACGAGTTTGGTTCTCAAATGGAATTCATCATCACTATTCATCCGATAAAATTCTTCCTGAATTTTCTTCAACTTATTTAGACACGTTGATTTTACTTTCAGAGGCTAAAGGTTTTCCGATGGAAAAAGACGAAAGTAATGGTGATTTCAGTAAACGAATTGGTAAAATCATTCTTGATCCAAATTTCCTTTCAAAAAAAGTGAGTCTTGATCCTAAAAAAGATTTAATCACTTCGTCAGCTGTTAATCTTTATGAAGGTTTGAATCAGAATGAAGCAACTGCATTTTACAATGACGCCAATAAAGACAACTGTGAAACTCCTGTTATGCCGGGCCTCAATAGTAAGCTGGTAAAAAAGGATGGAAAAACTGAGGAGAAAAAATGGATGGTGGGTGGCATGTACTCTAAGGCAATTGAGCAAATTGTTTATTGGTTAGAGAAAGCTGTAACGGTTGCAGAATCTCCCGAACAAAAATCAGCATTGGAAAAATTAGTGACGTTTTATAAAACCGGTGAGCTGAAAGATTTTGATGCTTACAGCATCGCTTGGGTTAAGGACGTAAATTCTGCTGTTGATGTGGTAAATGGTTTCATTGAGACTTACAACGATCCTCTGGGTTTTAAAGGAAGCTATGAGTCTGTAGTCTCTGTAAAAGATATGGAAGCAAGTAAAAGGATTGCCGCAATCGGTTCACAGGCTCAATGGTTCGAAGATAACTCACCACTTTTCCCTGAACACAAAAAGAAAAATGTAACGGGAATTTCTGCTAAGGTGATCAACGTTGTAGTGGAGAGCGGAGATGCGGCTCCATCTACACCGATAGGAATTAATCTTCCTAACAACGAGTGGATACGGGAAAAACACGGATCTAAATCTGTTAACCTTGGTAACATTGTTGAGGCTTATGACCGCGCCTCGGGAGCAAGTGTGGTTGACGAATTTTATTACAACAAAGAAATAGCAGACAGAGTAAAAAAATGTGCGGCATACGCTGACAAACTCCATACCGATATGCACGAAGTTATTGGGCACGCCAGCGGGCAAATTGAACCTGGAATAAAACAGCCAAGTGAAACATTGAAAAACTATGCTTCAACGCTTGAAGAGGCAAGAGCAGATTTGGTTGCCTTATATTATCTCTATGATAAAAAACTCGTTGACATGGGAATTATGGAATCGCTGGATTATGGAAAAGCTTCTTATGACGAATATATAACCAAAGGATTGATGATACAATTGGCCAGACTGAAACAAGGCAAAAATCTGGAAGAGGCACACATGAGAAATCGTCAGTTGGTGGCGGCATGGGTACTCGAAAAAGGAAAAAAAGATAAGGTGATTGAAATCAAAAATAAAGACGGTAAAACATATTTCGTGGTGAATGATTACGAAAAACTTAAGAGTTTGTTCGGAGACTTATTGAAAGAGATTCAGCGCATCAAATCTAAGGGAGATTATAAAGCAGGACGTGCGCTGGTTGAAAATTACGGAGTAAAAGTTGATTCAAAAATACACAGAGAAGTTTTAGAGCGTTACGGTAAATTGAATATCGCTCCTTACGCAGGATTCATTCAACCAAAACTTACCCCGGTAAGTAAGGATGGTAAGATCGTTGATGTAAAAATTTCTTTTCCAAAGGATTTTGTTCAGCAAATGTTAGAATACGGCAAACAATATGCTTTGTTGCCGACAATGAATTAAAATATGGCAAACGTAGTTGCAATAATTGGAAGACCAAACGTTGGAAAATCCACAATGTTTAACCGCCTCACGGAATCACGTCAGGCGATAGTAGATGAAATTGCCGGTGTAACCAGAGATCGACACTATGGTAAATCGGAATGGAATGGTGTTGAATTCAGTTTGATAGATACGGGTGGGTACATCCAGGGATCAGATGATGTTTTCGAAGAAGAAATCAGAAGGCAGGTAAAAATTGCAATTGATGAAAGTACGCTTTTGCTGTTTGTGGTTGATGTAAACGATGGAGTTACCGATTACGACAAAGCCGTTGCAAGTTTGGTAAGGAAAAGTAATAAACCATGTATACTGGTTGCCAATAAAGCTGATAACGCCGAGCGTGCGGCTTACTCTGCAGACTTTTATCAATTAGGATTGGGAGAAGTTTATCCCATTTCTGCAATTAATGGTAGTGGAACCGGTGAATTGATGGATGAACTAATCAATTTATTGCCGCCAAGTGAAAATGTACCTGAGGAGGAAAACATACCAAGAATTGCGATAGTAGGTAGGCCAAACGTAGGAAAGTCTTCGCTTACCAATGCTTTATTGGGCGAGGAAAGAAATATTGTTACCAGCATCGCGGGCACAACCAGAGACTCAATCAACACACGATATAAGGCATACGGACACGATTTAATTTTGATAGACACTGCAGGCATCAGAAAGAAAGCTAAAGTAGATGAAGACTTAGAGTTTTACAGTGTGATGAGGTCTATCAAAGCAATTGAAAATTCAGATGTTTGCGTGATTATGTTGGATGCAACGCAAGGTATTGAAGCACAAGATTTGGCAATCTTCAGACTGACAGTAAAAAATCATAAGGGTGTAGTGATTGCAGTAAACAAATGGGATCTTGAGGAAAAAGAAACCAATACTGCTAAAGAGTATGAAGATTTTATTCGCAATCAGATTGCTCCATTCAGAGATGTACCCATAGTTTTTACCAGCGCTACAGAGAAGCAGAGAATTCTAAAGGTGGTAGAACTTGCCATGCAGGTTTATGAAAACAGAAAAAGAAAAGTTTCTACCAGTGAGTTGAATGATTTTTTTCTACCGCTTATTGAAAACTACGGCCCCCCTGCTATAAAAGGAAAGTATATTAAGGTAAAATATGTAACACAATTACCGAATATGCCGGTATTTGTTTTCTTTTGCAATTTGCCACAGTACATCAACGATCCTTATATTCGATTCCTTGAAAACAAATTGAGAGAACAATGGAATTTTAGCGGTGTACCAATTGATATTTACTTCAGAAAAAAATAAAATCATTCTATAGGAATCATGAATTCCTCAGGACTTCTTTTGCGTAATTTTCTGTCAACAAAGAGAGAAGTGAATCGAGCATAAACTCTTTGGTAATCATTGTTTCCATTTGCGACTTTTTCATCAATAAAATGACACGGTATAATTTTAATTTGTGATGAAGGGTTTTTTTGTAAATTTTTTTTCAGCAGATCAAAACAATAATTTTCAAGTTCAGGATCAGGAAGGTAATCTTCTGAAGCAAATTCTCCATTTAAGCCCGGAATAACTACACCCATAAAACGGAAACATTGCTTCACAAACCGAGACCTGTACCTTTCAGCTTCATAAGGGTTTAATGTAAAGCGGACGAAAGAACCCGAACTGTCCTTAATTTCAGAGCCTACTCCTATAGGTATGTAATGAAATTTTATATTGTTTAGCTTACCATCACCCAATTTCTTTTTCAGTTGAATTGCACGGTTAATCGAAATCCTGAAATTTATCATTTCAGCATGAGTATTCTTAATATTGAAATCTCTGCACTGTACTAAAATATAAACATCATGCAAGATTTTTTTATCCTTGTTTAATTCCTGTATGGTGAAAGATATTTTATCTAGCATTTCATTTCCGGATGAAGTTGTAACATAAGATTTATTATTAAATTTTATCTGCTCAAACGGAATTCTGTCAAATGTTTTTATTGCGGAATTAACCTG
>JBKCIQ010000160.1:0-12671 GCA_046302135.1 Bacteroidota bacterium
GTGTTCTTCTGCTTTTTTACTCGCCCTTTCCTCAAGACCGAAAGCTGAAATGGTATGAAATCTGATTTTGCTAGCGAAGAGATTGGAAATAATTTCTTTCGCCTCATTTTTTGAGAATCTGCCTTTTACTAAATTTTGTGAGTCTTTATTTTTCATTTGTTAAGTATTAATTAAACATAAGCGTTAAAGTTAGATATTTGATATTCTAATCTTTATTTATAATCATATATTAAAGTTATTTTAAATATAAATAAAATTTATGGTATTTGAAAATTCTCGATACATTTTAAACTCATTAAAAAATTTGGAAAAACAAATCAGTTAAACGTTTAGTCACTCCTGAATCAAAATTTAAGATTAGCTCAGTAAGATTTTTCAATTCATTTTACATCAAAATTTAACTTTCCAGGTTATCTGACTTTTTAAAATTCAAAATACTGTTTTAATAATCATTCAAATTCTAGCACTAAATTCATTAAATTTTGTATTACGAATTAAACGTTATGTAGGAAAAAAAATACTTTTTGTCAGTTTTATAAATTGTTTAATGCCAAATAATGGGGTATTAAAAAGCTTTAAGTGAATAATCGTAATATGTTAAAAATCCGCGTTTTTAACATATTTGTTAATTGAATAGTGATTTTTTTTTTTTAAAATTGTTGATTACTTATTAAGATTAAAAATGACTTTTATCATTAGTTATAACCGCTCAAATAGAGTTTTTTCTAAAAAATTATTTTTTTGTTTGGTTTTTTCACTTTCCTTTTTGCTCCACTTTTCTCAAAACAACAACATTATACAAAAAGATACCACGCTTAAGTCTAATAAAAAAGATTCTGTAAGAACTGTTAAGGTTATAAGAGATACCTTACCTGAAACTGGTGTAGCAATTTCCCCTTCAACATTGAGATTTAATGTAAAGCCGGGTACATTGCAAACCAAAACAATAAAAGTAACTAACGACACCAAAAAGAAGTTCACATTTCAATTGGCTTTTCAGGATTTCGGTCCATCTTCCGATGAGCATTCAGATATGGCTGTAAGTAAATATTCTATGTATGCTTTAAGTAAATATACGGTTATTAGCCCAACCGTATTGGAAATAGGGCCTAGACAAACAAAAACAATAACTGTTACGGTTGACATACCTAGTGGTGACTCTATGAATGTTAGTATGTGGACAATTTTAGATATAGACCAGGTTATTGATAGAGAAAAACTTGAATTACCAAATTCAAGTGATAACACTTTGGGAATGGGCATCAAAAACAGTTTCGGTTTTGGTGTGAATATTTACCAAAACCCACCTGGAGTTCAACCAAATAACATAGAGATAGTTAGGATGTCATACAATCGGGATAATTCCAGAAATAAAAATTACATTTTTATGCAGGCAAAAAATACCGGCAATGGAATTGGTTATTGTTTGTACTATCTCGAACTGACAAACCTAATTACAGGCAAACAAACCAAACTTAAAGTTAAACAATTCTCTATTTTTCCAGGTTACGTAAAGGATTTTGTTTTTGATATTCCAGCCGAATTAGAAAAGGGGCCATATTCAGCATTAGCGGTTTTGGATTTTGGGAATAAAGAGGAACTTCAAACAGCTGAACTTGAATTTACTAATGAATAAATAATTGATTAAATAAAATGAAAATTAACCTTAAAACCTCAATAATTAACAACCAGAAGAAAAAATAGTCAAAAATTTTTATGTGCCGTTCGGGTAATGGTACTAAAAAGGCGAAGTGGTTAGGCCAAACATAACCTAAAACAAAAAACAATTAATAAAAAACAAATCATTAAAAAATGAAAAAGTTTATTTTATCAGCATCTGTTGTAGCTGCAATGTTCGCTGCGACTAATGCAAAAGCTCAACTTGTAGATGAGCAAAACGTAACTGTAACTATGGATTTACAACCAATTCTTCAACTTGGTATGAACGGAACTCAAAATGTTGATTTCGTTTTTGACCAAATTTCTGAATATGTTGGTGGAATCACTCAGTACGGTGCGACTAATTTAAATGTAAGTTCAACTGTATCTTGGGATTTGTATGCTGCAGGTTTTTCATCACAAGCTGCAGGAGGTAATTTACTTTGGGATAACCAAGTTGTTTACGGTGGTGATACAGATCCTAACTCTGTAACAACTTTACCATTAACATTGTTAGAATTACACCAGGATAAGGGTAATCCTAATGGTGGTGGTGGTGGTGTTGATGAAGATTACAACACCGCTTTCCAATCAGGTACAACCTCAATTGGAGCAAACAACGTTTTCGCAACATCTACTCCATATACAAGGCCTGTTTCAGCAGCTAAGTATATCGCAGGTGGTAACTCAACTAATGATTTCGTTGCAGGTGGTACATACTTGGTTGGTGCTTCCAACTCTGTAGGTTTCAGCAGTAACTTCAGCTATACAATTGACTACCGCATCATTCCTGGATTACCTGCGGTATTCCCACGTGCTTCATCAGCAACAGCAACGGATGGTGGTAACAACTCTACTTCTGCTGCTTTAAATGCAACAAACACTGCACTTTACGCTCAACCTGGTGTTTACACCATGAACGTAAAGTATGTGTTAATGGAAAACTAATATTTAGTAAAATTGCAATGCCGGTTTTTCCGGCATTGCTTTTTTTATGTTTACAACTAAAAAAAAATCTTATCTAATTCTTGCATCAAAAGAAAATTCTCTTGGTGCTTTTTGGTTAATAATGAGATGCATTAATACATCAATATTACTATTTTTTCCTGTCTTGTTTTTTGCACAAATTCAGGAACCAACTGGTGTTATGGGCTTTGAAAAAGTCACAAAAAATCATGTGATGAAAGCTGCAACAGGTTCAACAGGTTCAATTGGATGTGATAATCCAATCAATTCTTTTTGTGACGGCACTAACAGTGCTTTAATCATGAATACGGCAACAAATAAGGAGTTCATATTTGACTCTTTTTCTAAATATAATGGAGGTATTACTTTAAATGGATCAACAATTTTAAAGGTAAAAGTAGCTAATAATACCTCCAACCCCGGTGATTGTCAGTGGAAATTACAGATGATTGTATCAAATGGCGGTTTTACTCAAACGCCTGATGAAAATGAATGGGAAACACTTCAGTCCTACAGTTTAGGTTCACAATTAACCAAGCCAACTTTGGATATTCTCCAAATTCGAGTAGACAACGCATGTCACACGCCCCAAAACTATGGTCAGCTCGTTTTCCCTTTTACACAACATGACGAAGTAGTTGATATTATAAATCCGACTGCTGTGGCAGGAATACCCCCTGGTCCAGGGTCGGCCTGCAGCGGTAATGAAACCAACGAGGAAGGTACATATTTAGGCCTTGATTATGGTGAATATAGCTTTATTATTGATTACAGAGTTGATCCGGGTTTTAATTATATCCCCGGCCGATATGAAATTTCAATTAAATTTTGTTTAACTGAAAGGTAATTGACACCGAAAAAGATACATACAAAAGGTCTTGTTAGGTTAATCCGATTTAACTTTTTAATATTTACTTTCTTCTCCTTTTTACATTCCTATTCGCAGAACATTACATTAGCTAGTAATAGAAAACCTATAACAGCAGAGTTCCTTTACGACGAAGTTGAATTCAAAGAAATTGCAGTAATGACCAATGTGCTTAAGGTAAGAAACAATAATGGTAAAAATTACACCTTCACTGTAAGTTTAAATATTCCATCAGGATGGAGAACATTAACTGATGAAAACAGAGAATATGTTTTAAAGCCAAATGATTCTGTTTTTATTCCGGTAAGAGTTATAACTACAAATAAAAAAGCAAAGGGTGGAACCAAATACAGCATAGCGGCATATATTAATACAAACGAAGGTAAACAAATGGCATATGCAAGATTTGTGGCAGGTAGACCAAAAGTTACAAATTGGCAAATGCACATTTTACCGAGGCCAAGAATTTATTTTTTAAATGGAGAAAATAAGTCTTCATTTCAGGTAAATGTTTCTAATAATGGAGATGAAGATCAAGAGGTTCTAGTCAATCTTCAAAAACAAGGCTCTGAACTTTTAATAAAAGATTCGACAGATAAAATTTTAAAAAGAAATTATTTCGAATTGAACCTTGCACCTTTCTCGGATACAACCATAAGCTATAATGTTGAGGTTTTGAATCAGATGAGAAATCAAAAAAGAATTGATACTTGGGGATATAACCCGGTAGCTAAAGACAAAGAGAGGAGATTCGGTATATTTCTTCGTGCATCCGAAGTGCGTATGGACGCAAATGGCGCGGGACAAAAGACAAGAAAAGTTGATTTTGTAAAACTTGCGAACCAAATTGATTTTGTAAAACTTAATAATACATCTGTAATCGGAAATGGATCCAATACTATACCACTTACCGTATTTGCTAATTTAAATAATGTTTTAGGTCAGCAGCCTATTCTAAATATTGTTTTTCAAGGAAATTCCCAAGTAGGAAAATACTCTAATTTGAATTATCAGATGCAAACTGGGTTTATGTATTATAGATATTCAAATGAATATTTTTCTGATAGGTTAAATGGAAATATTACCTATAACTTTAGAAGAGGGTTTGTTGGATTTATATCTTCCGGAATGGGATTAGGACAAGGTAATAATGTTCCTGTTAAAACTTTTATCGCACAATATCGATTAAATGAAAGACATGCAATTTCCGGATTCATCGGACGTCAGAGATTTTTTGGTCAATCTTCTATTAATACCCTTGGTTTAGGATATTCAGGGGCTTTTAGTATTTTCAGAATTAATTTTATGTCTTCTATTACGCAATACCCTCTATCATCTCTAGGTTATAATATTAATTCCAATATTGCAATGCTTATTAATTCAAGAACAACTTTGAATTTGTTTGCCTTCAGAAATTTTAATCCGATCAATAATACACAGGGATTTTTATTTGAAAATTATGGTTTAAACTTTAACACCTCGTTTAGAAGATATAGTACGGGCTTTACTGCAAATTATTTTTCAAGCCAAACTGTTTCCACCAATTTGCCAAGTAGTCCAACACCTTCTTATGCAATTTCTATTTTTAATACATATGGGTTTAAAAAAGGTTATGCGTTACAGATGACAAACTCATACACCATACAAAACTCTCAAACGCTTTTACCTTCCAATTTGCAAAGTAATTTTTTCATTAATAACGTTTTAAGTTTTATACCTAAAGTCAAACAAAGACCGGTACAATTTACTCCTTCTTTTTTTGTGGATTACCTGAGAATTTTCCCCGATACATTCATGGATGGCGGGTTACAATTAAATATTTCTAAAACAAGTTTTGAAAATAATTTCTTTGCAGGTGGAACCATGAGAATGGCTTATAATACCTTACTCAATAAAAAAGAACTTGGTTCCATTTTTACTGCGCAAACGAATCTTTTCCTCCGATACAGGGTTTGGAATATTATTGGTATTTACAATTATGGTCCAATGGGACCAAATATGATTGCCGCCTATATGAAAAAGCAGTCAT
The DNA here is from genome assembly GCA_046302135.1 of Bacteroidota bacterium. GTDB lineage: Bacteria > Bacteroidota > Bacteroidia > B-17B0 > Aurantibacillaceae > AM-1111. The sequence goes on from JBKCIQ010000160.1 coordinate 5,523, forward strand.
CATTATATCCCCAAACTCTAAGAATTTCTGTTGGGCATCAATATCAATTTAAAAATCTTCATTTCGTCTGGGAAAACAATCCAACTTATTTTTATATCAATACCACAAAAAGGCACAGTCTTGGGCTATTCACCCAATTGTTTTACTTTACCGATAATAATTTTCGGTTAAGTTTAAATGCTTCTCTAAACATTACATCAGGTTTATCTTACATTTATGACTACAACAGTTCAAACAATCAGTTCATTCCTTTCGAGAGTAATGATAAAAGGACTACGGATAAAAGTGTCTTAATTGGTTTTACTTTGAAAAAAGATTTTGCTATCCCGATCCCTAAGCGTTTTAGAAACAAAAAGACATGTGATGCTAATTTTGTAGTCTTCCTTGATGTAAACGGAAACGGAAAAATGGAAAATACAGAAATCCCTGTAGAAAACATTGTTTTAAGGATGGGGGATTATGAAGTAATAACTGATGAAAAGGGTAAAGCCGGATTTATTAACGCAGCTTTCGCTAAATACCATGTACAGGTTATTCCTCTAATTGATATGGGCTCTTGGTTTCCAAACATTGAAGACAGTGTAGATGTATGCGGACCAGAGATTATGTACATTCCTTTTACAAAAGGTACACAAGTTTATGGTACTGTTGATTTAGACCATGAATCTTATTCTGGAGAATTGTTTGATAAACTTGATGTTTCAAGATTTAAAATATACATGATTGACAGTACTGGGCGTACTTTTAGCAGTATAACAGACAGCAAAGGGAACTTTAGTTTTTATGTTCCACACGCTAAATACACTTTAAAGTTTGATGAAAAAGTACTTGGTGCAAGTTTTTACCTGCCCGAAAATGATGTACCACTTGATTTACGTACAGGCATTGAGAGCTACTATCATCATTTTCTCATCATACAAAAGAAAAGAAAGGTAAAAAAGAAGATTTTCGGTCCAGATGGCAAAGTTACCTATATAGAAGAAGAGGCTCCTTCTGAAAATAAAAATACTGACAACAAGAATAACAAGAATAACAAAAACAACAAAAACAACGGTAATAACAATAATAACAATTCCTCAGGAAACAATAATAATAACAATAACAATTCTGGATCAAACAATAATGGTCCAAATGATTATGATAGTAAACTTGATTCTTTAATTACTCTCTTAAATCAGCTTATGGGCCGAATGGCAACAAAGTCTGATGTTCGTAATATCGTAAAGCAAGAAGTTCAAAATATTATTGATCAAATGAATGCTTCTTTCACAATATTTATTGATGAATTACCAAAAGGTACTTTGCCAACAGGATTATTGCTTCAGATGTCAAGGATGGGCAAGTTGGAATCTTTCGTCACTAAAAAAGGTTCTACAGTTTATTACTCCGGCGATTATAAGAATATAAATGATGCTGAAAAGTTTTGTAGAGATTTTCAAACCTCAGGGTTTAGAAAATCGAAAGTGAGTAATAGAAAGCAGTTGTTAAAGCTGGCAAAAAAATAGGCCATTGAATGATTCGTTTAGGAGGATATAAGCTGTTTTTGATTTTTATTTATTTAATGAATAACTTTTGTCAAACCTCTTATTCTCAAAACAAAATAACTTCATTGAAATTTAAATCAGTAAAAAATGATGATCAATGTTTTATAAAATTTTCCCTATTCCACAAGAGTGATACCGGTTTCCTCAAATCCATCTCTTTGAATGATAAGAAAAATTTTATTTTAGGTTCAGGTGAGGTACTTCCCGGATGGGATTTAGGATTAACTTACTTAAAAATAGGTGACAGTGCGGTTATAAAAATACCACCTGCATTGGCATATGGTAATAAAAAAGTTGGTAGTATATTTCCGAACTCCTATTTGTTTCTTTGCGTTAAGGTTGATAGCGCTAGAAAAATTTTTTTCTCATCATCTAAAAATGATACAATTCGATTTGCTTCCGGATTGAAGAAAATCATTCACTTTAAAGGTAAAGGTAACAAGGTTAATCCTGAAGATGAAGTTAAACTTTCATTTACCGGTTATGTTTATTCTTCAACTGGTAAAAAGCAAATTTTCGAATCATCTAAAACCAATAGTAGTGAAGCAGTCTTTCAGGTTGGAATTGGTAAATTTGTGACCGGGCTTGATGAGGGTTTGAGCACCATGTTTGTTGGCGAAAAATCTACTTTTATTGTTCCTCCAGAGTTGGGCTATGGCAATGAAAAAGTTGGAAAAATACTTCCAAATACCACTTTATATTATGATATTGAATTAATTAAATCTGAATTTCCATTTTTGTCCCCAGCTCCCATCCCGGGAATTTTGTTTAGCGATAGTACCCAATTGAATTGGAGTATAAAAAAAAGCACTTCAGATACAATTCGAAAATCTGATGTGGTTTCTTACCATTATAAACAATATTATTTGAACGCAGACAGTAAAAGAGTGGAGTATGATAATTCATATAAGCGAAGTAAAGTTAAAATGGTAAGACCGGGTTCAGGAGTTTCCTTTCCTGGAATCGAGCAGTCTATCCTTCATATGAAGAAAGGAGAAAAAGCTACAGTAAAGGTGCCATACTCTGCTAATTTTATGAGGAAAAAATTACTTTTCTTACCTATTGATGCCCCTGTTTTTATTGATATTGAAATCATGGATGTTAATGAATATCCTTTTATCAAGTTTAATAAAGTTGATACTGTTAAACTAAATGAAGGTTTAAAAATAATTTGTTCGGAAAAGGTGCCTGGAATTGACTCTGTTGGTATAGGTTACAGTGTGAACATAGCCTTCACTGTTTTTTATGAGGATTCCAAAAAGAATAAAAATATTATTGATTGTTCTAGGGATAATGGGAGAAAGTTATATATGTTTACTGTAGGTGAGGGAAAAACAATTCCCGGTGTTGAAGCTGGAATAATAGGAATGAAACCAGGAGAGACAAGGAGATTGATTATACCGCCAAAGCTTGCTTATGGTGAAAATGGACTTCCTGAAAAAGGACTTCCTGCTGGAACCAATTTGATTTTTGATATTGAATTTTTAGAAATTTTAAAACCAGCAAAATCATAAACGTGAAACGATATTTTTTTATCCTATTCGTTGCCTTTTTTATTTTTCAGTCATGTAATACTGAAAAAGAACAGTTGCCTTTGGCAAATAAAAATGTATGTTTTCCTGTTCGCGTAGGAAATAACTGGGGGCTTGTGGATACTTCAGGCAACTACATTGTTAAACCAGAATTTGAATTCCTTGGTGACTTCAACTTTGGATATGCAATAGTTGCGAGATCAAAAAGATATTCTTACATCAACAAGCAAGGAAAAATTGTGTTTCCATTTTCTTTTCTTGGAGCTTCTGATTTTTCAGAAGGCAAAGCTATAGTTTTGGATTCCTTAAATAGGATAAGTTGTATTGATACCACTTTTAAAACACTATTTACATTACCTGACAGTATTACTGAAACGGGCTGTTTTTCTGAAGGAATGTTACCAGTTAAGTGCAAAGATAAATATGCATATGTAAATGCATCCGGTAACATTGTTATTCCTTTTTCTTTTTGTACTGCAGGAGATTTTAAATCAGGGTTGGCAGCGGTGGCTGTAAAGATTGAAATAGATGGTAAGGATTCTGTTAGGTATAATCATTTTTATATAAATAAATCCGGTAAACAGGTAATTAGTGCTTTTTTTAAAGAAGCTTATAGTTTTTGTGATGGATTAGCAGCAGTTCAAAAAGACTCTGGTGGGTGGAATTGGATAGACAAAAGCGGGCGTTATTTATCACTAAATGATTTTCAAGAGTGCGCTTCTTTTTCTGAAGGTTTTGCATCTTTTAAGTCTAAAGATTTATGGGGTATGATAAATAAAAAAGGGAAAATTGTTGTTTTTCCTTCGTATAGTTATTTTTCTCAGGTAAAGCAAGGTTTATCTGTTGTTTCATTGGGGCCTCAGAGTTTTACTTTTGTTGATACTATTGGTAAATTGGTTTTAAGGCCCGAATTTAAGGCTGCTTCAACTTTTAATAATAATTACGCGTATATTGTAAAAGATCAGAGAATAAGCATCATTGATAAATCAGGTAAAATATTTTGTAATGAGCAATTTGATGCTGTTCCAGGTTATTTTGGTGTTGATTTAGGTTTTTATGAACAATCAATGAATTTACATCTCTCCAAAATAGGTGATGATGAATTAAATCCAGATAAAATACAATAAATATTAATGAGTTTTTTTAATAAAATAAAAAGCTATAATAAGCTTCCGTCCGGTTACAAATACATTCCATTTAAAACGGCACTTCATCCTTATTTGCTCTTATTTGTATTATCTATTGGGATTTATTTCAACACATTTAATCATGAGGTTGCTTTTGACGATGAAAGTGTTTTGCATAAAAATGAATTTGTTATTATGGGTTTAAAAGGTATACCTGGAATACTTACTCATGATTCCTATTACAGTTACTATAAACAATTAGGTTATGAAAATAATTTACCAGGTGGCAGATATAGGCCCTTATCGCAGATTTCCTTTGCTATTGAACAAGAATTTATTGGAACTATTCCTGATGGTATTGTTAGGGACAGAAGTTGGGATGTAAATCAGAATGGAGTCAAGGATCAATTCGAAGATACTAATGGAGATGGGATTTTTACCGAGTATGACTTTTGGTCCAAAGGTTCTGGTTTTCGACATATGGTAAATGTTATTCTTTATGGTTTTCTAATTGTTTTGATTTATCATGTTTTTTCGAATAATATCTTTAATAAAAATCGTGATATGGTCTTTCTGTCTGTATTGCTTTTTTCCTTGCATCCATTACACACAGAAGTTGTAGCCAACATAAAAAGTAGGGATGAGATACTTTCTCTACTTTTGATTTTTTTGACTTTGCATTTTACTTTTTCATATTTAAATGCCAGGTCAGGTAAAAATCTATTTTCCGTGTCACTATTTATGTTTTTATCACTCTTAAGCAAGGAATATGCACTACTTCTTTTTTGCCTTGTTCCTGCAATATTATTTGTTTATTACCCTGACAATATTCGACTTACTAATAAAAATTTTTGGTTGATTACATTATTGGTTCTAATTGCGTCTGTTTCATTGATTAAGTTTTTTAATCAAGGTACCTTAATAGCTGTGCCTGTATTCTTTGCTATGATAGGTTTTTATCTTGTAAAATCGCAAAAAGATTCATCTGTAAGTTTACTTTTTGCACTTGGCTCCGGACTTGTATTGTATCTTGCAATGAGGTTTGCAGCAACGACGCATGACGTACATATTGCTACCTTTGAAACAGATGTCATTGCAAATCCATATAAGTTTGCAAGTGTACCCGAGAAGTGGGCAAGTAAAATTGCAATTTGGATTAAATACATTTACCTATTCTTTTTTCCTCATCCGTTATTAGTTGATTACTCCTATAAAACAATTCCTTACTCTAACTTTTTCAGTTTTTCGGTTTGGTTGTCTATTTTATTTTATTCGCTTACTATCATTTCTACAATAATTACATTTTTTAAAAGGTCAGTATGGTTCCTTCCTTTGATTATTTTCATTGGTTTTTTTATACCAGTTGCCAACGTATTTATTGATATAGGAGCTACAATGGGAGAGAGATTGTTTTTTCATTCATCACTCGGATTTTGCATGTTACTAAGTATGATAATATTTTATGCATTGGATAAATTCAATTTAAAATCTTCGGGTAAAATTATTACAATCCTGATATTGATATTATCCCTGCCATTAATCGTATTGTCCGTCAATCGAAATCCTGATTGGAAAAATAACAATACACTTTTTTTACATGATGTTAATTATGCACCCGATAACATTAATATTCTATCTGGTGCAGGTGTTGCTTGTTATGATTTATCAGCAATAACAAAAGATCTTAACATTAGGAATAGTTGGATAAAAAAGGCGAATGCTTATTATGATCATAGTCTTTCGATAATACCCGATCAATTTCCAGTATATTATAACAAATCTGTTAATTTTTTAAGTATAGGTGAGCTAGATAGTGCTTTGAATTGCATCGAAAAGGTTCTTAAAATAGCTCCAAACGCTCCAAATGCACAAGCAGTGAAACAAAAAATAAGCAATAGATTTATGTATAATGGAGTAAGTTCCTATGAAAAAGGCGATAGAAAAAAAGGAATGGAATTACTTTTAAAGTCAATTAGTATAAATAAGAAAAACGATAGGGCATGGAACAATCTTGGTAAAGTTTTGCTTGATCAAGGTGCAAAAGATAAAGCACTAACATGCTATACCACAGCCTTACAGATTAATCCTGAAAATAAGATTGCAAAAGATGCAATTTCTAAAATTAGTTTGAAGGAGGAAGACAAATGAATCTGTCAGTTTTTTTTAAAAATGTAAAAGATAATTTTACTCTTTGGTACAATATTTTCACTCATTTTCTTGGTTCAGATTTAGGATTTAGATTTTTTCCATTTAGGAAAAATTACCATGCAATTGCCGTTTTGTTATTTACTTCAATTGCAATTTATGTAAATACATTATCCCATGAAACTGCATATGATGATGAACAAGTAATAAGAAAAAATGATTTTGTCCTTAGAGGTGTGAGTGGTATTCCGGATATTATCACAAAAGATTCACATTTTTCATATTATAAGAATTCCGGAATTGATAATATATTGCCTGGAGGTAGGTATAGGCCACTCTCTATTGTATCGTTTGCATTAGAGCAAGAGCTAGTAGGGACATGGCATACAAAAGTTCCAAGGCAATTTATTTGGGATGTTAATGGAAATGGCAATGCTGACCCGGACGAGGATAGGATTGATGATAGGGTGTTGAATGATGAAGATTTTTTCATAAGAGGAACTGGCCTGCGTCATTTTAATAATATTATGCTCTACGCCATAATGATTTGTTTGTTGTATTTACTTTTCATTAAATATATCAAAATTTTGAACCCTGATCTGATTTTCCTTGCTTTATTGCTTTTTTCGGTTCATCCAATACATACTGAGGTTGTAGCAAATATTAAAGGAAGAGATGAGTTGTTTTCAATGTTTTTTATTGCTCTCTCATTAATTTTGTTTTTTAGATTTTTAAAATAAGAGAAAAAATTTGATTTATTTTTTTTCGGTTTATCTTTTTTTCTTGCCTTGTTAAGTAAAG
>JBKCIQ010000161.1:0-23425 GCA_046302135.1 Bacteroidota bacterium
ATTGAAGATGGTTGTAATGTTCAGGAGAATTGCACCATACATATGTTTCCAGGTGTTACTGTTTACTTACGAGAAGGTGCACATATTGGTCATGGTGCAGTAATTCATGGTGCCGAGATCGGACGAAATTCTTTGATTGGAATGAATGCAGTAATAATGGACAATGTTAAGGTTGGGGAGGAGTGCATCATCGGTGCTTTATCTTTTGTGCCTGCTGAAATGATTATACCCAATAGGAAAGTGGTAGTTGGCAATCCAGCTAAAATAATAAAAGACGTAAGCGATGAAATGATCAACTGGAAAACGGAAGGTACAAAGTTATACCAACAGTTGCCATCAGAATGTCATTCAACATTAAAAGCTTGTGAACCCTTGAGGCGTCCGCATGTTTATTTAGGAAGTGAATCTGCCGATTACAAAACTTGGAATGAGTCGGACAAGAAAAAAGGTGGGAAGAAGTAATTCCTTACTTGAGTTACATTAAACAAAAGAGCAATTCATGAAGGTTAAATTAAAAATCACATTGGTTTCTTATGTGTTGTTTTCACAAAGTTTTTTTTTCGCTCAAACGGAATTACCAAAGACTGTTTTTGGTAGAATAGAAAGAATTGAAAATTTTAAATCAGCTTTTGTTACCTCAAGAAATGTTGATGTGTTGTTGCCGGAGGGTTATTCAACAAATGAAAAATATGCTGTTTTGTATATTCATGACGGGCAGATGTTGTTTGATAAGGACATTACCTGGAATAAACAATCCTGGGAGATGGATGAGGCATCAGCGTTTAGTTACAAAGATGCTGATGCAAGAAAATTTATTATCGTTGGTATTTGGAATGGTGGTGTAACACGTCATGCGGATTACTTCCCGCAGAGACCGTATGAAATGCTTTCTGATTCGGAAAAAGACACCATAGAAAAGCAATTAATAAGGGAAGGAAGAACCAATGATGTTTTTATACCCAATTCCGATAATTATTTAAAATTTTTGGTAAAGGAGTTAAAACCCTTAATAGATAAAAAATACTCTGTTCATTCTGATAAGAACAATACATTTATTGCAGGAAGCAGCATGGGCGGACTCATTTCAATTTATGCAATTTGTGAATATCCGGAGATATTTGGAGCCGCGGTATGTATCTCTACACATTGGCCCGGAATTTTTACATTGGTAAATAATCCCTTTCCTGAAGTTATGTTTGAATACCTGGAAAAAAAGCTTCCCGATGCAAACGAACACAGAATTTATTTTGATTGTGGCAATCAAACGTTAGATTCACTCTATCCTAATTTCCAGAAAAAAGTTGATGCTGTAATTAAAAAGCACGGATACAAAAGAAAAAATTGGATCACAAAATATTTTCCGGGGGATGATCACAGCGAAGAATCATGGGCAAAAAGGGTTCATATTCCGATAAAGTTTATAATGAAAAAGTAATTGGATATGAAATTATCAATCAAGAAGTGTAACATATTTTTTTCGATAATAATATTGTTATTTCTTCAGTCTTGTCAGGTTGGAAGATTTGTATTCTACAACTTTGCGGATATTAAAGACCATAAAAAATTTCCTAATAGGCCACTGATAAATGATTCTATTGTTTTTAAATTTACTAACTCTCCAAGTGGCAAGTATCCAAAGGAATTAGATGGGGTTTCCTTTGACGAATATTTACGAAAAAATAAAACTGTTGCTTTTTTAATAATCAGAAATGATACCATCGAGTACGAAAGATATTTTAGTGGTTACAATGAAAAGAGTATTGTGCCATCTTTCTCCATGGCTAAATCTTTTACCTCAATTTTAATCGGATGTGCTATTGATGATGGTTTGATAAAATCTGTAGATGATCCAATTGCGAATTATATTCCTGAATTGAGTCGCAATGGTTTTGATAAGGTAACCATCAAACATCTTTTGCAAATGACTTCCGGACTAGATTTTAGGGAAAGCTACATCAATCCCTTTGGACATGCCGCATCATTTTATTACGGCAGAAATCTTAGAAAATCCATCAGTAAGTTAAAATTGAAAAATGAAGCCGGTAAAAAATTTGAGTACGTTAGTGGAAACTCACAACTGCTTGGACTAGTTTTGGAAAGAGCGCTGAAAGGAAAAACCGTCACACAATATTTTCAGGAAAAATTATGGAAACCTTTGGGTATGGAATATGACGGTTCATGGAGTATTGATAAAAAGAAGAATGGGCTTGAAAAAACCTTCTGTTGTGTAAATGCACGTGCCAGAGATTATGCTAAAATTGGAAGATTGTATTTAAATGGCGGAAATTGGAATGGTAAACAGATTGTTTCAGAGAGTTGGGTGGAGCAGTCTACAAAAGCCGAAAAATCAAATGGAAGTGCTGCATATTACCAACATCAATGGTGGATTCCAAACATTAATGGTGATTTTATGGCTGAAGGTATACTCGGACAATTTATTTATGTGAACCCAAAGAAAAAACTTATCGTTGTTCGTTTGGGTAAAAAGGAGGGGAATGTCAGCTGGTGGACATTGTTTCCTTCATTGGCTAAGGGTTATTAGCTTGTTCACTATTAAACTCTAATAAACTTATTTAGGTTTAATTCTAACAATTTTGTTGTCTCGTAAGACAACAAGTTCACTGTTTTTCATTTTTTTATACTCTAATAGTTTTTCATAAACTTTTTCCAATCCCTTTAAAATTTTATTTTTTTCTTCTAATTGAATTTCAAGAATTGTCATAATGCATTTTTAATAGATTAAACTTATCGTGTTTTAAAATGTTTAGAGAGCCATCTATACCCTAAAGCCATTTTCTTTAGCTAGGGCTATTTTATTTTTATAACTAAGTGTGGATAAGGTTGTCTCAAAAGCGAAATTTTCTCTATACGCCAATAATTCTCTAATTCTATTTATCATTATTCTTCCAGCCTCAATAGATACTTTTTCCGGTTGAAAAGGGGATAATCCTTTTGCAATTTCATCGGCATTTACAAATTCTTTACAATCTAATATTTCAGGTAATATTGTAAAGCATGCTGTAGTTTTTCCCGCTCCATTACATCCGGCAATTATGTAAATTTTCTTCTCTTTCACCAAAGTAAATTTAACGATTATTCCAATTAAAATTTAATTAAATTTAATTGTGTAATTTTTTGATTTTATAAAAAAATCTAAAACCTTTTAAACTGCAACATCTGCTTTTATGTGTGGGTGCGGATCGTAACCTTCCAATTGAAAATCTTCGAATTTAAAATCAAAAATATTTTTAACATCAGGATTGATTTTCATTACCGGAAGTGGTCTGAAATCTCTGCTGAGTTGCACTTTTGCCTGATCCAAATGATTGGAATAGAGATGAGCATCTCCGAGTGTATGAATGAATTCACCAAGTTTCAAATCACATACCTGTGCAATCATCATGGTTAAAAGTGCATAAGACGCAATGTTAAAAGGAACACCCAAAAATATATCCGCGCTGCGTTGGTATAATTGACAGCTCAATTTTCCATTGGCTACATAAAACTGAAAAAAAGCGTGACAAGGAGGCAATTTCATTTTCTCAATCTCACCTACGTTCCACGCACTCACGATTAATCTTCTGGAGTCCGGATTTTTTTTAATTTGCTCAACTACCTGAGAAATCTGATCGATGTTTTTTCCTTCAGGAGTTGGCCAGCTTCTCCACTGAGAACCATATACCGGTCCTAAATTGCCATTTTCATCAGCCCATTCATCCCATATTCTCACGCCATTTTCTTTAAGATATTTTATATTGGTTTCGCCCTTAAGGAACCAAAGTAATTCGTGTATGATGGATTTGGTATGAAGTTTTTTTGTGGTAAGTAATGGAAATCCTTCGTTTAGGTCAAAGCGCATTTGATAACCAAACACACTTACTGTACCTGTTCCTGTACGGTCTGTTTTTGTGGCGCCATGCTCCATTACATGACGCATTAAGTCGTGATATTGCTTCATAAATTTACAATACAAATTTCGCTTAAAGATGTAATTACAACAAACGAAAGGTGCCACTTTGGATAAATTTTGAAAATTTTTTTCGTTTTTCAAGCAATAATTTTCCCTACGTGTAAAGAAATTTTTCTTCTTAACTTAGGGCTATGAAGATTTATTTGGTTTTAGTTGCAGGAGGAAGCGGTTCAAGAATGGGAAGTTCAATTCCCAAGCAGTTTATGGCATTGAATGGGAAACCTGTTTTATATCATACCATTCAAAAGTTTCTGGATGCAGAAGAACATATTGATATCATCATAGTTATTCATCCATCTTGGAAAAGCGAGTTAAATGATTTATTGAAGCAATATTTTCCAGAGGTGAGATTTCAAATTATTGATGGAGGTGAAACGCGTTTTGATTCTGTAAAAAATGGTTTGTCCTTGGTAAAACAAGAAGGACTAGTGATGATCCATGACGCTGCACGTCCTTTGGTTTCTGTTGAGACAATTTCCCGTTGTATTTCGGAAACATTTCGTTCAGGATCTGCAATTCCTGTAATTGCTCCTTCAGAATCAATTAGAAAAATAGAAAATGGAAAATCTACAGCTGTAAATCGAGATGAATTTCGCTTGGTACAAACTCCTCAATGTTTTATGAGTGAAATCATCAAGTCTGCTTATGAGGTTCAGTACATTTCAAAATTTACGGATGATGCCAGTGTTTTTGAGCATGCAGGGCATAATGTAAATTTGGTGAACGGAAACCCTGAAAATATTAAGATAACTCAACCCAGTGATTTGGAATACGCAGAGTTTTTATTGAGAAATTCATCCAACAATTGATTCAAATGACAAAACTCAGAGTTACTATTATTCAAACAGAACTTTTCTGGGAAGATGTAGATCGAAATCTTTCTCATTTTACCGATAAAATTTCTACTATTAGTGAGACTACTGATTTAATCGTTTTGCCGGAAATGTTTACCACAGGTTTTACAATGAATCCTGAGAAAAATGCAGAACACATTAACGGAAAAGGTTTCAACTGGATGATTGAAACTGCACGGAAAAAAAATTGTGTGGTATGCGGAAGTATTTCAGTGAGCGATGAAAATAAGTTTTTCAATCGTTTGTACTGGGTAAGACCAGATGGAACCTTCACCTTTTACAACAAAAGACATCTATTCAGAATGGCCGGTGAGGACAAACATTATCAATGTGGAAGTGAACAGGTAATTGTAGAGTTGAAAGGATGGAAAATAAATTTACAGATTTGTTATGATTTGCGTTTCCCGGTGTACAGTAGAAACAGATGGGATTCAAAAAATAATTTTTCGGCTGAATATGATTTAATGTTGTACGTGGCCAACTGGCCTGAGGTAAGATCTCATCCATGGAATACACTTTTACTCGCAAGAGCAATAGAGAATCAGTGTTTTGTTGTGGGTGTGAATCGTATCGGTGCTGATGGTAATGGTATTGCTCATTCCGGAAACAGTGCAGTTATTAATCCAAGAGGAGAATTGCTTTCAAAAGTAAATCCTCATGAGGACAAAACGGAAACGGTTGAAATAGATATTAATTATCTGCACGAATTCAGAAAACAATTTCCTGTAGGGATGGATGCGGATGATTTTAATCTTTTGTAAAATATATCCGCACTTTATTTTTTGCCTGAACGTTTTACAAGTAAATTTGTCTTAACAGAAATATATGAGCATTTTAATTAAAAACGCAACAATTGTTAATGAAGGAGAAGTTTTTGTCTCTGATCTATTGATAGAAGACAAATTCATTAAATCCATCGAAAGAAATATTGAAGAAAAAGCTAACAATGTAATTGACGCAAAGGGATTGCATCTTTTCCCTGGAGTTATAGATGATCAGGTTCATTTTAGGGAGCCCGGGCTTACACACAAAGGTGATTTGTTTACGGAGAGTAGGGCGGCAGTTGCCGGCGGAGTGACTTCTTTTATGGAAATGCCGAACACAGTTCCGAGTGCGGTAACAGTAAACTTGTTGGAAAATAAATACTCACGTGCTGCGGAAGTATCTTTGGCCAATTACTCTTTCTTCATGGGTACAACCAACAACAACCTAAAGGAAATCCATAAAGTAGATTATAAAAGGGTATGCGGATTAAAAATATTTCTCGGTTCCTCAACAGGGGACATGTTGGTTGACAATCAGGATAATTTAAATGCAATTTTCAAAGAAGTTAAAACGATAATTGCCGTACACGCTGAGCATGATCCTACAGTAAAAAAGAACCTAGAAAAGATCAAAGAATTTTACGGTGAAGAAGATGTTCCTGCTTATTTTCATGCAATTATACGTAATGATGAGGTTTGTTATAAGAGTTCATCTAAGGCCGTGGACATGGCAAGCAAGTACGGAACGCGTTTGCATATCCTTCATATTTCAACAGCGAAAGAATTATCACTTTTCACTAATAAAATTCCGTTGAGGGAAAAGAAAATAACTTCGGAAGCTTGTATTCATCACCTTTGGTTTTACGACGAAGATTATAGCAAAAAGGGGAATTTAATAAAATGGAATCCAGCTGTAAAGACATTACACGACAGAGAAAAAATATGGGAAGCGGTTTTAGATGGAAGAATTGATGTGATTGCAACGGATCATGCTCCACACACATTAGAAGAGAAATCTCAGAGTTATTACAAAGCTCCATCCGGCGGGCCTTTGATTCAGCATTCACTAAATGCAATGCTTGATTTTCACAAGCAGGGTAGAATTTCATTGGAGCAAATTGCATTGAAGATGAGTCATAATGTTGCAGATTTATTTCAAATTGACAAACGAGGTTATATACGTGAGGGATACTTTGCTGACTTAGTTTTGGTAGATTTGAATAAACCTTACACAGTTAAAAAAGAAAATTTACTTTACAAGTGTGGATGGAGTCCTTTCGAAGATCATGAATTTTCTAATAGCATCTCCCATGCTTTAATTAATGGTAGAATTGCTTTCGAAAGTGGCCAAATTGTTGAAGGTGAAAACGGAATGCGTTTAACTTTTAATCGCTGAAATGACTTTCAGGCCTCTATATTACTTTAGCAAACTACTTTTTAACGTAACAATTAGAACCTATTACCGTCACATTAAAGTAAGAGGTGAAGAAAATCTTTGTCCTGGTAAACCGGTTATCATTGCAATGAATCATCCCAATGCGTTCATGGATCCGATTGCCTTTGCAACGGTAATAGGGCCCGAAATGAATTTTTTAGCCCGTGGGGATGTGTTTACAAAATGGCTTACTCCAATCTTGAAAGGAGTGGGGATTATTCCAATATATAGATTGATTGATTCGGGGAGAGAAGGAGTTCAAAAAAATGATGAAACCTTTAAGATTGTTACTCAATACCTCAAAGACAGAAGGTATGTTATCATTTTTGCCGAAGGAATTTCATTGCAGGGTAGGCGCCTTGGTAATCTGAAAAAGGGATGTGCACGCATCGTACTTGGCGCGATGGAGACATTGGATGATAACGAGATACTTATTGTACCTGTTGGAATGAATTATCAAAATAATCCGTCCAAATTCCGACATAGATTATTTATTGATATAGGTAAGCCACTAACTGTTAAAGATTACAGGTCTTTGTATTCTGAAAACCCTGCAAAAGGAGTTAATGTATTAACTTCTGATCTACAGAAAAGAATGAGTGAAACTATAGTCTGTATTGCAGATAAATCTAATGATTCTTTGATAGAAAATATCGAAGAAATCTACATGGAGGAGTTTCTAGAAAAGCAAGGACAAAGCAGAAAGCATATCGAAGGAGCACATAATTTTTCTCTAAGTATTACTGATAAAATAAATAAAATATACCATACGCATCCTGAAAAAGTTGATACACTAAAATCTTCAATCGAGCTATATATTTCTAAATTGAAAAGTTACGGTATAAGGGATAAGTTATTGCGAGATAAATTTTTAAATTTATCTCAACTTGGAAGTGTTATATTTCGAACTTTAACTTTCGTGTTTCTTTTTCCACTGTGGATAGTCGGATTAATTACTAACTACGTTCCATACTTTATTTGCTGGAAGTCTCCTGCAAAATTCACAAAGGATATTGAATGGTATGCAGCAATTTCAGGAGTTGTAGGTTCATTTGTTTTCTTATTATATCACTTACTTCAATTTACTTTAGTAGGATTATTTTTTAAAGACACTTTAGTTTTAACCTCATTCATTTCAATAACCTTGCTTAGCGGATGGTTTTCTCTACATTTTTCACCTTTCAGAAAAAAACTATTGGGTTCAATTCGTTTGTACAGGTTGAGAAAAAACAACACGCAATTTCAGTTGTTGTTAGAATCCAGGAGAAAAATTATTGATGACATTAATAAACTCCTCAATTGATTTAATATTTATTTTGTTTCTGAAATAAATATATTTTTCTTTTACTTATTGTAAAGTTTCGTGTAGTAGATTCTGAGTTTAATTGGATTGTTTTGATGCTTTGACCCGGCGATTACTGCACGAAATGGTTTTGAGGTGCTTTCCGATGGGAAGATAAAAAAACCATGATTACCAATTTGCCCATTACAAACTTGGCTGATATGCCTAGGTAAATTTATCACATACTCTTTTTTAACTGTATTGTATCCTCCACCAATCCAAGCACCTCCCACATCTGCAATCTCTCTAAGGCTTCCGTCGGAGTTGTAAGCTTTAATGCCAAGCGAAAGCGGTGTTTTGTATTTTTCAGTTTGCCATTCTGAATCTTCATCAACCTTTAAAACCAATTCTGCTCTTGCAACAGATATGGCGCCACTGTCACAATATTTTTTAATATCAGGGAATTCCAGTTTTAGTCCTAATCCGGCCATACTTTGCACGAAAATTTGCTCCTGACCCAAAAGAGTATCATTGGTAATACCATTATTGTCGATCTGTCCCTTAAGACTCGGGTAGGCGTTACCATAATCATGGTTGAAAACATTAAAATGTGCAGTTCCTGCTCCACAGGTCATGTCAATTTTTAGCCCACTCTCACTCAGATTATGATAGTAAAGAGTAAGTTTTGTGTTTGCGTCAAATAAAGAAAAATATAAAATTGAGCCATAATCAGGACTAAAAGTTGTACTTGCTGATGTAGTAATGAAGAGCCCTTTAAATATTTGTTGTAATGTCGCACTGCTTTTTAAATAAATATCATCTTTCAATAATAAATTATCCTCAAACCACTTTTTATCAAGCTTAATATTCAGTTGAGGTTTCACAATTGCTCCGCCAACTGAAGCGGATGAGGCAGGTCTTGGGTAAAAAAGGTATCCGTTTCCTGATTCTGTTATGTCTGTAGCGTCATATTTATAATGCATTGAAGAAGAGTAAACAGCATCTTTGTTCAAATTCACCGAGGGATGAAGTCTGAATACATTTAGTTTCAGGAAATCTGTAGTGTCTCCGTAAAAGTCAGTTTTGTAGGTCAATGTCAATACTACCGAATCCATTTGTGCCTTAGCTCCTGTATTGATACTGTTGATGTTGTCTTTAAGGATGAAATTAGTGTATATGCCTGCATCAGATCTTCCGAAAACAGGGTCCTGATAGGAACCAAGAAGATAGATTCCCAAATTGTTTATACTTGAAATTAAAGCGGTATCATATACAGTTCTTGATACGATTTTTGCTGAAGAATCCTGACTTGAGAACAAAAGATCATTTTCAGGTTGTACATCTAGGCCGAGTATAGAATTTTCCTTTTTACAAGAAAAAATTAAAAGTGAAAAAAGCAGAATGTAATTGAATCTTCTCACGGTTCTCTCGCAAAAGTAAGCAAACAATTGTAATTGTTTTCGCAAAATCAAGCTATGATTTCACTGTTCTCCAAAACTCTATCATAGAATTCTGAATATGCGTCGATGTAATCTTCCGGTGACTGATAGGCTAAACAGCGTTTATTTACCTTCTTAACATATTTCTGTACGTCAGTATTTGTTTCAGGAGAGCTGTAAATAACTGCATCAGAATAGTCAATAGCAAGTTTGCAAAGATTTACATAGGACGGATCAACAACCTGCTTAATATCCGATTTATTGATGCCTTCAGTAGGTATCTTGTTAATGAAGTTTTTGTTTAGTGTACCCGGGAAATCGTCATTGTAAACCGAATAAACTATTTTGGTTTCAGAAAACAGCGGATTATCGGCAAAAGCTTTTTTAATGTAAAGCGGCATAAGGGCAGTAAACCAGCCGTGGCAATGAATGATATCGGGAGCCCAACCCAGCTTTCTAATCGTTTCAATTACGCCTCGGTTAAAGAAAATAGATCGCTCATCGTTATCGTCAAAATATTTACCTCTTGCATCTGTAAGTATGTGTTTTCTTTGAAAATAGTCTTCATTGTCTATGAAATAAACCTGCATTCTTGCAGATGTTATTGAAGCAACCTTTATAATTAACGGGTGGTCTTGATCATTGATAATCAGATTCATGCCTGATAATCTGATAACTTCATGCAATTGATTCCTTCTTTCATTCACCAATCCGAATCTGGGCATAAAAGTCCTGATTTCTTTCCCTCTCTCCTGAATACCTTGTGGAAGAAATCTACCAATATGGCTCATTGGATTTTCTTCTAGGTACGGTGTAATTTCCTGACAAACAAACAGAACTTTAGCTTTTTTCATAAATGATGGTGGATTTTGGGTGTTAGTGTTTCAAAAAAGGATTACAAAATTAAATAAAAAAAAAGGATTTTTCAAAGTAAAAACTGTAGTTTTGGCTTTGTTTTTTCTTGTTTATTTAAATTTTTTTTCTTATTAAAATGAAGGTTGTCACAACAGAAAAAGAACTGAAAGCACTTGTTTCCGCCGAAAGGAAAAAAGGGCGTAAGATAGGGTTTATACCTACTATGGGCGCCTTGCATAAGGGTCATTTCTCCCTTGTTGAAACGGCTGAAAAGAATTCTGATTACATAATCTTATCAGTTTTTGTAAATCCAACGCAGTTCAATGATAAAAAAGATTTCGAAAAATATCCGAGAAATATTGATAACGATCTGCAATTACTGAAAAATAAAAAGGTTGATGTGGTATTTACACCTTCAGAAAAAGAAATTTATCCAAAACCTGATAAAAGAAAGTTTTCATTCGCCAAGCTTGATCAGGTTCTTGAGGGTAAACAAAGGCCCGGTCATTTTAACGGCGTTGCTCAGGTGGTAAGCCGTTTATTCAGCATTGTTGAGCCGGATTTTTCCTTTTTTGGCCAGAAAGATTACCAGCAACTTTTGGTAATTAAGGAGCTTGTAAAGCAATTGGAGCTTAAAATTAATATAGTTGCTTGTCCTACTATTAGAGATGACGAGGGCTTAGCCTTAAGTAGTCGCAATCAATTTTTATCAGATGAAGAGTACGACGAAGCTACTTTTATACCAATCTGGATGAACGAAGTAAAAAAATTAGCTCTTAGATATAAAGTTAGCCAGATCAAGGCAAGAGTAGAAACACTTGTTTCTCAACACCCGCAGATGAAACTTGATTATTTTGAGATTTGTGACGCTTCTAATCTTAATCTTATAAGTGATTTTCAGGAAGCAGAAAGCACAATTGCTTTAATAGCGATTTATGTAGGAAAAGTTAGGTTGATTGATAACATCATGCTTTAATGCTTCAGTTTTATACTCATCATGTAAATCATTCCAATACAGATTACATTATTCAGTAAAATATTTACAACGGCAATTAAAGTTTCGCCCTTCTTAATTAATTCTGCGGTTTCAAAACTAAATGTGGAGAAAGTACTCAATCCCCCACAAAATCCTATAAGAATCAAATAACGTATTGTTTCTGAATATGCAGATCTGTTGTCTGAAAAGTATAAAGCGGCTAAAAAAATTAGTACACTGGAAATATTTGCAACAAGAGTAGACCATGGCAGGCTGAACTTATTCTGTATGTTTAACAGTAAAGAAATTCCAAATCTTAATAAAGATCCGATTCCACCACCCAATAAAACAAAAATTGCATTTTTGAAATTCATTGCCCAAAGATAAAAATAGGCAATTTAACAGACTACATATCAGCAAACTTTATCAGTTTATGTTTTACCAGCATAAAGTTCATCATGATCGAATGTAAGGGAATTTGTGTTCCGTCATGAAAACTTTGCTTTGTATAGGCATAACCAATGTGGATTTGACGGGTGCTTTTAATATCTCTTTTTGCCGCACCTGATCTCACTAAAAAGAAAACTGAGGTTAGCCTTGCCCTGTAGCCAAAGGAGGAGTTTACGGGTCCGTTGATGCCTTTTATCACATCTACACCCAGAAGGAAACTATTAAGTAAACTCATGCAGTATGCTCTCTTTTTGGAGTCGAACATGCTGTAGGTAAAAATTGGCAAGTCTATTCCGGCAACTCCAAAAAAATTACGGTTTATTCTTGTTTCAGAATTAGTTTCAGGATTCCTTCCGCTTCCTTTTATTTCAAGCAAATTATTGTACATTCCTGCACCACCTCTCAATAACAAACCACCTTTTATTTTACCAAATTCAAGTTGAGGATTGAATAAACTACTGTTTTGAACTCCTGACTGATTACCGAGAATTACGCAGAAATTTTTTCTTGAGCGCACATAAGATTGAGCTTGGATTAGCTCGACTGAGGTAAATAATAAGAGAAAAGTGGATAAAAATAATTTTAATTTTAAGTTGGTGTTAAGTTTATTCATATTCAATTGGTTTTAGGTATAATTCGAGTATAATGAATGGTTACATATTTTGTTTTACAATTTGAAATAATTTGTTTTAACTTAATGGATGCAAGTCAAAGACCAATTCCACAATCTTCGGTCTGATTGCTATTTTATCGTATTATTACCATTTTACCAAAGTCTTTGGTAAAGAATTGATCTGCTCCTGAGTTTCTACTGTCTATTTTTTCTCCGTTTAATCTCGTTACTACACGATACAAGTAAACACCGTTCCCGAGTTTATCACCAAAATCATCCGTTCCGTCCCAGCTGTAGTCTGTAATGTTTCTACCTATTCTGATAGTGCCTAATTCTTCACGGGTAATCTCTTTTACCACTTTACCTCCAATTGTCATTATCTGAATCATGAAAGTTTCAGGGACCTCATGACCTGTAAGTGTAAAAACAAATTTTGTATTCGTTGAAAACGGGTTTGGATAGTTCATAACCTGCGTTATGCTTGCCTTATTTACAACTTCAAATTGTATATTGAAATCTGCTGAGCCTGACTGATTATTGCTTTTATCTTTTCCTTTAACTCTCAGTGTGTACATTCCATCTTCTGTGAATTCAGGTTTGTAAATAATTTTACACTTGTTATCCGGTAGTTTGGCCGAATCAAATTGTAGTATCACAGTGCTATTGCCATTTGAACACCCGGGGCAAAACCAAATTCTTTTTTCTGAGTTTGAATTCGGAGCGCTTATGTAAACCTCAAAATCAGAGGTGTCGTTGAGTGCAAGAAATTTATTTTCGTCTTTTAAAGTAATCAATATTTCAGGTTTTGCTGAAACTATATCCTTATTCATTATTCTTACCCCATCAAATGTCACGTCTAAAATTGGATTTGTAGCATCTTTATTTACATTGAATCTAACTTTAGCCAAGTTGTTGAATTGTGTTTGTTCACGTTGATACCTGGGATGATTCTTGGGATTAACATGTATCCACAAACTAAGTTCTCCATAATAATTTAGAGTCGAAACATTTATTGTATCGAAAATGACTTTACCAGGATAAAGAGAATCTCGTTTCATCTTTGTAGGTAAATAAAATTTTGTATTATTTATATCTTCTATCCAGTAGGTGAATGCGAGACTGTCTTTAAAGGTAAAATCACTGATATTTTTGAAAGGCATTATAATTCTCACTGAGTCTCCTTCCTGTAAAGTGTTGCTCACTATGTTAAACCCGTCTGACGGAGCTAATGCTCCTTCAGGTGCGGGATCGTAAATTACATGCCACCTGTTGAGCTGTGGTGCAGTTCGTAAAATATCATCTTTCATTGTGGCTTCAAGACGAATGTAAGGGTACGAAAATGCGTTAGCAACCGAATCAAGATTATAAAAATCCATTTGATTATGATCAAAAACTTTAAGAAGCTGTGATTGTCCTGAAGAATCAATCCCGTAAAGATTTATCCTAACCGAATCTTGACTTGCAGTTTCTAATGAATTAAATCTCCAATGAAGACTGTTCCATTTTTTTGCGGGACCAATAATTGGTGACAAGATAAATCCTTTATCCCAATGCGCTGTAATGGTATCCTGAAAATCAATAATTGATTTTTTATTTAGTCCTACCTCTAAATGTGCTGTGCCCGGTGGCATTCCTCTTTTACCTAAAAAAACAACTGCCTGCGTGTCTGGTAGATTTATCAATGCACTTGTACCCGGAAGTCCGAAGTTGTCAAGTGTAGAATAAAATGAAGTATCAAATTGTGGACCTCCGCCATTTCCATTGTTATAAACGCCGCGCCAAAAATTATTTGAGTAACCCAGCACCCATTTGTCACCTGATACTGAGTTCAATAAACTCACAATGCTGTCGCCGATACTTTTTGAATTCTGAGCGAAACCAGGATGAAGACTATTGTTAGTACCAAAGTCATAATGTACTATTTTCCCGCAGAGACAATTGTTTGAGGAACCAAATTTATAGGTTGTGCCCTGAATTGTGTTGGTATCAAAAAGCGCTGTTGTGGTATCAATAATAAAAAAACTCCAACCATTATCTGCCGTAGATGCTGCGTGTTCAAGACGGCTATTGTAATTAAAAATCAAATCTACCGGTAAAACGCTTCCACCCCAGAACGGATAAAATCCTTGCTTAACGGCAATTGAATTTTTACTATTGGAAAATTCCCACCTGCGTGTAGGTTTAAGGTAGTCTACAAATGTTCTCTTGTCACTCTCAAATTGATGAAAATGAGATTGTCCCCAACCATATCTATTGTCTATCAATTGGAAAGAACTTTCCCGCCAAATGTATCCGTTTTGCGGACCTATACTATCGGGGCTCACTCTCCAGAAATAAACTACAGAGTCTGTAGGTGTAGAGCTAAAAACGTTTACATTCCATTCCACAACACCACCCGATGCATTGATGGTTGTTGTTGCAATGGGATTCATGAATGAATCGCTGGTATCAAGTTGAAAAATATAATTACGAGAAGGAGCAAATGGATCTATTGTTGAGGCTTTCAAAGTAATATTTGAAACGAGTGGCAGTACCTGAAATTCATAAGGATATACGGGCGCAATGTCGCTTCCACTTATAACAACTGAAATATTTTCCACTTTATTATTAAATGTGTTGTCTAATTCATCAACTTCATTCAGATCATCTATCTGCACAGAAAAATAATTCAATCCCACACCACCATTCGGAGTTTTAGCAGGCATATTTGTCTTATATAAATATGAGTAATACGGACAAGGTATTGTATCAATATAATATTCTTTACTTCCGTTTGGAAAATTTCTTGTAATCAATACTCGCATGCTGTCTTTACGAGCACGAGAAATGTTTTTTACATTCAGGTTCAGTGAAATTGAATCACCGAATGGACTCAACTTACAAACCACATCTTGATTATTTATCGAGTAATCTGGTTTAATTGATTTACTTATTTGGATAGACGGGTCACCATGAAGTGTGATATCCATGCAGGTTATTTTTTCTATCTCATCTGCCGTTTGAACAAAATTTTGCGTGGGAACTATAGCCGCTTTTAGAATGTCTCCTATTCCTTGTCCGTAGTGATTTAATGAAAGAGACTGATAAAAGTTAGTTGCGAGCACATTAAGAAATTGTGCAACACCGGTTGTTGCACTACCAATAAATGCAATTGCTCCTTTGTCTTTGGCAAAAACAAACTTTTCACTTAAACTAACCGTGTCATATAAATGAATATCTCCTGTGTAACAGCTGTTAGAATACATGAGCGGATATTTTCCGTAATTCGAAAATTTGTTTGGGTCATTTATATCAAAGTCGAAACTTTGGTTTGAACTATGTCCGTAAAACGTTACCATTGCTACACCGGCATTTATTAGATTGATGACGGAATCAGGAATTGTGGTTTGTATTGGAGCCGATGTATTTTTGGTAAAAGTTGTTACGTTGCCTCCAAAGAGAGTGTCTTCTATAATCTGCTTGTAGTTATTCATATAATAGGAAAACAATGATACATCGTTTGCAGTGTATCCACCTATGAAGTGTGCAATATCTTTTTTCCATTGGGAAACTGAAGCGGTATCATGAGCTTTCACCTTATCCAAATAATCTAAAACTTGTTGGGGAGTAGTTGCAGCCAATCTTCCCGTAGGAACAGCCGGTTCAAGAATAGTACCATTAAGTCCTGCCAAAAGAAGGTTGTCTGAGCATGGATATCCCCAGGATGGAACACTATTCCTTTCGTGATATGAATTATTTAGTAAGCCAATATGATTTGGAACTGATTTACCAATTAGGAAAAGATATCTAGGTTTTGTGTTAGCACTATCTAAAATGAACTTCATAAAGTTCCTAATTGCTTTTGGATGTTTGTTGATTCCGTATGCAAATTGGTTGTACAAATCATCTATATCTGCAAGAATCACATTGTAGCTGCCTCCCGGTACACTTGATTTATATTGTGCGTATGCATTAGCTTCGTTGATGAACTTGGTACTACTTATAATTACAAATGCAGAATCAATATTATTTTGTGAAAGATAATTTTTGAAAAAACCGCTACCATTAATCTTTTTTAATTCATTCACAACAATGTCTTGACTGCTTTTTGTTAGCCATATTTTTTTTGTTCCGCCATTCGGGATTAAAAACTCAATTGAGGCTCCCGCGGTAACCGGATAAAATATATTACCGTTGGTCAAGTCATAAGCTTTGAAATTACTTCCACCTTGTATGTTGGTTAAATTAAATTTCGCATAAGTTTTTGTTAAGGGAGATAATGCATCCGGAACAAACATCATTATTGAATTTACATTGTTCAGAACATAGGATCTGGGATAATAAACAGAAAAATATCCTGTTCTGCTGTAGTTGGTTGTGTAAACGCTGTGATTAATGCTTTCGAATGAAAATTCAAGTGTATCATCAAGCAATGCGGAATTTATTGTGGCCTGATCTTTAAATGCCTTATAACCCCAAAAAGTGGTATCGCGGAGTAAGTTGAGATTATTGAATCGATCTTTCCACGACATTTTAAAATGATGATCGCCCAGCGGATGCGAAAGCAATTGATTGTTAGCGGATGAACCTATGTAAGTTGCACATATTTGGGTCGGCCCACCTGAACTGTACAAATTGGGTGTTTGCACTTCGATGGTTTTAGAATTTCCATTGCTTGGGCCGTAGTCTGTCCAGCCTTCGCAAGGGGTAAACCTCGAATCTACCTGTCCAATTACATTATAACCCCCAACAAAATAACCACCCGTTCTATTTGTATTTACAGATAAACTGTAAAACCACTGTGCAGGAGTGTAGGATGAAAAACTGGTGTCGTTTTGTATTGTAAATCTTTTATTATTGGTACTGCTATTCCACGTTAAAAAAGCGGCTGCCGTATCCTGTGTTACACTCAGCCAGGGATTTAGGAGAAAATTGGTTTGTTGATACATACTTGAATCAAAAGACGCATCATTTTTATTAGCATAAAACTCTATGTAATCATTTCCATCTAAAATATTATTTCCATTGCCATCATCCACATGAATATATTGCTCCTGTCCTTTTATAAAAATCTGGAAGTTCCTGCAATCAATTGAATTAATATTGATTCCTGATGAATTCATTAAGCCTGCATCCAAATGGTAAATTCCTTCGGATCCTAATTTTATTTTAAAATACTGTTGATTGAAATTTACCCACTGATTTCCGTAATCGTAATTTTGTGAAAAAATACCAATTGCAAAAAATAGAAAAAGCAGTATTAGGTAAAGTTTTTTCATTCTCCGCTATAGATTAATTCCAATTGGATCAATTTTGTTGACGGCTTTTTATTTTTTTATTTATCTCAATTTTTAAAGAGAAAATGTGAGATACAGTTGATACTGTTGATTTACTGAAATCTGCAAGTGCATAATCCAAAAAGAAAATTTTATACTTAAGGCCAACTCCAAAATTCGGTTGAATTGTTGTGATTCGATTACCTCCAATTTCTGTAACACGCTGAATATTGTTCACACCACCTCTAAGAAACACCGTGTTGAGGTAACCAAGTTCAACACCAAAAACAGGGTCGGTACTTAAAATATTCGACTGAATGAATACATTTCTCTTTCCATCAAAAGTGGAAATTAGGTTAATTTCACCGGTAAACTGCATTTTATTTCTGTAGAAATTTTTTGTCCAAGAGCCACCAAGAATTAATCTCGGTACTGTTACTTCAATGTTGTTTACTGGAATTTCATTTCCGGTTGCCTGAAAGGTACTGATCATACCGGGTGATAAATTATATGACCAAGCATTAAATGTACCGGTAATGTCTCTTGCTACTGCAGCAAATCTGAAATCCTTATAAGAATACTTTACTGCTGCGTCTAACCCGAAACCCCAGGAACCTGCAAAGTCACCAATCCTTCTTCTTATTATTTTGGTGTTGGCTCCAATATCTAATCCATTGATTTTTTTTATTTTTCTTCCGTATGACAAAATAAGAGCAAAATCAGTTGCGGAAAAAGTAGATATTCTGTCATAATCCACATTGCCATTTGCATCAATTAAATCAACAGTGTTTGGAATGTTGTCAATTCCAAATCTCACAAAACTGGCGCATGCAGAGCTCAAACTGTCAAGCTTAAAGCTCAGAGCCCCGTAATCATATTTTGCAATTCCTGCAAAGTATTCTGCATGCATAAGCCCTGCTTCCAAATTATCTTTCATTCCAACGAGTCCTGCAGGATTCCAATATCCGCTGGTTACATCCTGTACAGAAGCCACGCCGGTATAACCCATGCCAAGTGAACGCGCTCCGACCCCTATGTTTAAAAATTCGTTGCTGTATTTAACGGTTTGTGATACACACAAATGTGAAATAAAACAAGCATAAATAAGTGTCAATAATTTTTTGAACATAGATTGTATAAAAATAGTTATTTAGTTACTAAAACAAAACGAATTTTAATTAATATTATTGCTGACATATGTTTAAATAGTGTTTGTTTCAATATGTATTGACGGATTATTTAATAGCACTATTAAAAAATTTTAAATGTTTATCAATTGAAAAAAGTTATTGGCATAATTCCTCATCTGTTTACTGCAGGTAACTTGATCTGTGGCGTTGTTGCAATTATTCACATACTTGCCGGGGATTTGAAATTTGGCGCTTACTTGGTTGGTATTGCAGCATTGCTCGATTTTTTTGACGGATTTGTTGCAAGAGCACTTGGCGTTTCAGGTGAGTTCGGTAAGCAGTTTGACTCTCTCGCCGATTGCGTTACTTTTGGAGTAGTACCAGGTATGGTCATGATGGTTTTAATAGAAAAATCTTTAACTATATCGGATTTCACATTTTCGATGGAAACAATTATCAGTTTCTTTTCAAAGGAGGGTGCAATTCAAATTCCTCCAAAGCATTTTATCTCTTATATAGCATTATTGATTCCGGTTTTTTCGGCTGTGAGATTGGCTAAATTTAATATTGACACAAGGCAGAGCGACTCTTTCATAGGATTGCCAACTCCTGCCAATGCCATATTTATACTCTCCCTCGGATACCTCAGTTTAAATACTGATACAAATGCATTTGTTCAGTTTTTACTTATGAGATATGAGTTTCTAGTTGCAATCACAATCATTTTTTCCATATTCCTGATTGCGGAGATTCCATTATTCGCCCTTAAATTCAAAAATTTCAGTTGGTCTGAGAATAAAATCAGATTTATTTTCCTTGGAACTTCCTTGTTTTTATTATTGATTTTTCAGATTGCAGGTCTTCCTTTGATAATTATTTTATACCTGTTCTTTAGTTTTATAAATATTTTTTTCAATAAAAGAAAAGTCATCTAAAACTTTTGAAACTTGTTAAAAATTAAACCATTGTTCATTGGATTTTAATTATAATTTTATTCTTTTATTTACAATATGAAATTTACCGCCGAAATAAACATCATGCCACTTAAAGCTCTGCTTGATCCTCAAGGCAAAGCAGTAACCAATAGCATGCAAAACCTGGGCTTACCTGAAATTGGAAATGTGCGTATTGGTAAACATATAACCTTAGAAGTTGAAGCAAAAGATAAGTCGGAAGCTTCTGTTAAGGTTGAGGATGCCTGTAAGAAACTACTCTGTAATCAGATCATGGAGTCGTATTCATTTGAAATTACGCAGCAATAGATTCAAGATATTTTAAAAGATGAAATTTCATCTCGATTTTTCATTTGAATCTAATTTAAAATTTAAAATTGAGGACCATTTTTTTCTAATTGGTTCCTGCTTCTCCCAGAATATTGGTTCGTATTTCAAAAATCATCTGTTTCACCATACATTAAACCCATTCGGTATTCTCTACGAGCCGTTCTCTATAGCAAGGGCTTTGGATTTTGTTATTGAAAATAAATCAATAGACAAAACAGAATTGATAATGAATAGTGGTATTTGGCACAGTCCATATCATCACGGTATTTTTTCATCCGAGGAACCTGATGATATTTTGAGAAAAATCGGTTTAGAAATGCGTAACGCCCACCAGAGGTTGAAAAATACTAACCTATTGGTTATTACATTTGGGTCAGCATATGGATGGCGAGATATTGAGTCTGGGAAAATTTTCGCCAATTGTCACAAAATACCCGGAAATCAATTTGAAAAAGTATTTTTTGATTCGGAAGAGGTTCTTAAAATCTGGGACCCAATCATCGATAAAATTTTTAATTTTAATCCTCATATAAAAATAATTTTCGCTATTAGTCCTGTGAGATACATCAGAGATGGATTGATCAACAATAGTAAAAGTAAAGCGGCTTTAATTACCTCCGTTCACCGTCTCTCTAAAGGCGAAAATGTACAATATTTTCCCTCCTATGAAATTCTGATGGATGTTTTACGGGACTATCGTTTTTATGCAGAAGACATGGTGCATCCTAACGGACAAGCCTTAAATTACATCTGGAATATTTTTAAAAGTGCATTTTTTGAAATTGATGCGATTCAGCAAATGAATGAAATTTCAGAATATGATAAATTCAAGAGACATAGGCCACTTAAACTGGAGCAAATTCATTTGGAAAAATTGATTGAAAAAAGAAAATTATTGATGATAAAATACCCAAAATTGGATTGGGAATCAGATGAAATGATTTAAAAAACAGACAATTACTTTTTTTTTGTTACCTTTTGGTGTTAAATTAGTGATTAGTTAAAATGCAAAAAATTCTTTCCATATTAAAAGAAAAAGAATCTGGGATATCCTGGCTTTTTGAAAATTATGGTAAGAAATTAGTTGGTTATGGGATGAACGTTTATAAAATTACCGAAGACTCTGCATGGGATCTTGCATACAAGTCCATTTATCGTGTTCAGGAGGTTCATGCCCAATATACTTTTGAAAACGAACAGAAGTTTGGCTCTTTTATTTTTAGGGTTTACATAAACTATCTTAAGAATTTTTTAAGAGATGAGAACACGAGAACGCAGAGTGCGGTTTTCATTCCACTTGAGGAATCAAAAAGAGATTTTGCTGCAAGTCGTTCAAAAGACAATAGTTCAGTTGGTAGTCCTATGATGAATAAGCTCAGAGATGAACTTGAGAAACTGGAAGATTGGCAACGGATTTTGTTGCTAATGAGAAGTCAAGGTGTTGCATACAGTGAAATTGCCAACTACGTGAATAAACCCGAAGACCAGTTAAAAGTATATTTTGCACGATTGAAAAATTCACTCGCCGCCAAAATGCAGGCACATTTTCCTGGTCAACAAGATGAAGCTGTTATCATACCAATAAATAAAGCAAGTTAGATTACGTTATGAAAAATAATTTAAATATTGACGAGTTATTAAAGCAGAGTTTTTTGGAACTGGACCCCAATAATCCGGCTAATGATCATTTATTCGATATGGCTAGCCGAAATGCTTTCGAAACCGATTGGAGTAAACAAAATAGTAAGAACAATCCTTCCGGTAATTCCGTTTCTGTTTTCAAAAATTGGAAGTTTTATCTGAGTGTAATTGGTTCCGCGGGTATTCTTGGTGCCGGTCTGTATTTTATGTCTCTTTATGGAGGTGATGTTCATAAAAAAACTGCCGAAGGAAATTTACCTGTGAAAGAGAAAACTATTGATGTAATTAAAGAAAAAAACAACTTCAAGGATGTGGAGCAGAAAAATTTGCAAATAACCTCTCCTAAAATTAAGTCACATAAACTGAGTTATTATGCAATTGTAAATACTCAGAAATCCGAAGCTAAAAAAGACACATTGTCTACTGCGCCTGTAAGTCCCATTGTTACTGAAAATCAAAATACCCCAGATATTGATGTGTCGAAAGAACCAAACCTAACCTACAGAGTTTTTTCTGAGAGAGAAAAGTCAATTATTAATGAACAATTAAACCAATTGACCATTAGGTTAACTTCCGGATTAATTGAGGAATTTCCTATGATTCCCGGTGCGGCAGGCTCATCAAACGGTAGAACATTTCAGATGGCGTTTTACATGTGGCCTACCGAGACAACAGTTGCAGAGTATAAGTTGTTTCTTAACGATTTGTTGCTTAAAGGTAGAAATGAAGAATTTGAAAAATTCAGGCCCAACATGGGAAACAATTTTGGGTACGCACTGAGTACTGAAGATATTGATTTTTTTCATCAGTATTTTTCTGATCCAAAATATGATGATTATCCTGTAGTATTTGTTAGTCCTGAAGGGGCTGACGCATATTGTAAATGGATTCAGGACTTAATCAAGGAGGTAAATACTGAGAAAAACAAAAGCGTTACGGTACGTTTGCCTAGTAAGCTTGAATGGGAGAGAGCAGCTGCTGGAGGAAAAGAGCACGTAGAATTTGCTACAACAGATGGTAAATTAATAAACGGTATGTTACATCACACACCTCAGGCTAATTACAGGGATTATCAAAAAAATAATCTTTCATTTGCATTCTCCGGTAAAAGAAATAAAGAAAAGCATCAGGTTGGTATTTTTAATGCAACTACTCCTGTAAAATCTTTTAAAGCAAATCCTTATGGGCTTTATGATATGTCAGGAAACGTTTCTGAAATGGTTGTGGACATTAACGGAAAAGTTATTGTTAAAGGTGGAAATTGGAATAGCAGTAAAGAATTTTTGAGGGTAAAAGACGATGACTTTAACGAGTTTCCTAATGGGGCATCAGCATCGCCATTTATTGGTTTCAGACCAATTGTAAACTTTAAATAACTTTCATCTGGTATCAAAATAATGCCTTTCGTAAAATTTAAAAGGGCTGATATTTATTTTGAACATTACGGAAAAGGAAAGCCCTTGTTATTGTTGCATGGT
>JBKCIQ010000162.1:0-7890 GCA_046302135.1 Bacteroidota bacterium
TGAATTTCGGATGTCCCCTCGCCTATTGTACAGAGCTTAGAATCTCTGTAAAATTTCTCTACAGGGAAGTCTTTTGTGTAACCATATCCACCAAAAATTTGCACAGCATCTGTTGCTACTTTAACACATACTTCTGAAGCATAATATTTTGCGTAAGCACCTTCTTTGGTAACTTTTTCACCTCTGTTTTTTAGGTCAGCAGCTTTAAAAGTTAAAAGTTCTGAGGCCTCTATCTCTGTTGCCATATCTGCAAGTTTAAAAGCTATCCCCTGAAAATTTGCAATGGGCTGACCGAACTGCTCTCGCTCTTTTGCATATTTAACAGAAGCTTCATAGGCTCCTTTTGCTATACCAAGTGATAACGCTGCTATCGAAATTCTTCCGCCATCTAAAACTTTCATGGCCTGAATAAAACCATCACCCACATTTCCGATAACTTGTGATTCATGCACTCGACAGTTATCGAATATTAACTCTGCAGTTTCGGATGCTCTCATTCCTAATTTATTCTCTTTTTTTCCTCCTGAGAAACCGGGTGTTCCACGCTCAATAATAAATGCTGTGATACCATGTGAATCAAGAAGCTCACCAGTTCTAACTAAAACAACTGCAACGTTACCTGTTATACCGTGAGTAATCCAATTCTTGGTTCCATTAATTACCCAATATTCTCCTTCTTTTTTGGCCGTACATTTCATACGCATAGCGTCTGAACCTGTATTTGCTTCCGTCAATCCCCATGCTCCAATCCATTCAGCGGAAGCAAGTTTAGGGAGGTATTTTCTTTTCTGCTCTTCATTTCCAAATTGCATAATATGTCCGGTGCAAAGCGAATTATGAGCGGCAACAGAAAGTCCAATTGATCCACAAATTTTACCAATTTCTGAAACTACGGTAACATATTCCGTATACCCCATTCCGGAACCTCCATATTCTTCAGGAACCAAAACGCCCATCAAACCCAACTCACCTAGTTTTTTAAATACCTCTACAGGAAACTCTTGACTTTCGTCCCATTCCATAAGTTTTGGGCGAATGTGCTCGTTACCGAATTTGCGAATCATATCGGCTATCATTTGCTGGTTTTCAGAATAAGAAAAATTCATAGCGGGTCCATTTTGTGTTAATAATTGACTAGACATTGAATGTTATTTGAATGATTTTTGATTCTCTCACGACCTTCAAGAAATTCAAGCTCAACCAAAAAAGAAAATCCTGCAACTTTCGCTTTCATTTTTTTGATGAGATGAGCTGTTGCATCTGCCGTTCCACCGGTGGCAAGCAAATCATCATGAACCAAAACATTCCATCCCTCTTTTAATGCATCGGTATGCATTTCTATTTTAGCTGTACCGTATTCAAGGTAATATTCATGACTTACTGTTAAATAAGGGAGTTTACCTGACTTCCTAACTAAAACGAATGGAATATTTAATTTGTTGGCAAGTAAAAAACCAAATAGAAATCCGCGACTTTCAATTCCTACAATCGCATCCAATTTAATTCCTTTTAATTTTCTAATAAAGCCCTCAACTATTTCGTTACAAAGCGCCTGATCGTAGAATAGAGGTGTAATGTCTTTAAACATTATTCCCTGTTTAGGGAAATCAGGGATTGTTCTAATTACCGATTTAATTTTTTCTTCCAGGTTCATTTATCCTACAAATGTAAACTTCATAATTCATTTATTCAAATTACTTTTTTACAAGTTTAAAAACCCTCATTTTAACTGATTTACATCAACATTCTTACAAAAAGAAAAACAAAAAGAAAAAAACCGATCAGGAGAAAAGACCAGGAATGCTGCTTGAAATATTTTGCATTTGGAAATCTTTTTGTAACCTTCTTTATTATTAAAACTTGAAGGAATATTACTGACAGATTAAGAAAAAACAATATTAAGGAGTTAAAGAAAACACTGGATGTAGAATACTTTTTAATGATAAAATAGCTTACCAAAGGAAAAACAACAGCAAAAAAAGTGAGAACGGCTGCAGGAAAAAGTATTTGTTTGATCATTATTTTCCCTCTTGTTTTACTTATTGCCTTTTCTGCATCTATTGGAGCTTCATCAATTTCTTTGGGGCGCGAGGCATATTCCAAAAAATCTACCGGCTGGATAAATATCTGTTTGCCATAATTGGAACAAGCTTTAAATTCCTTGCCGTTCAAATAACACAAATCGTATAAGTAAATTTTATCTTGCTGATTTTTATAGAAAGCTTCAAATCCTAAAGGTGTTTCGCGTGCGCGATAAATCACCGGCTCATTGTTCCTATCGGTAATTTTTTGAACGCATTCCTCACATAAATAATACGGAAACCTAATGTTTGGAATAACATCTGCCTTGCAAACCGGACATACCTGTATCATCAATAATAAAGATAAATAATAAAGCTTTAGTTAAAAAGAATATGAAATATAATGAAAAAATAACTAATCATTTAGCAGATCCTTCATTGAAAAAACACCCTTTTTACCAATCAAAAACTCTGCGGCCATAACAGCCCCGAAAGCAAATCCTGATCTATTAAAAGCTTTATGTATTATCTGAATTTCATCAGTTAAAGAATGATAATTAATTGTATGTGTCCCCGGAATTTCACCCTCTCGAATTATTTTAATCGGTATTATGCTTTCATCATTTGTTTCCTCAATAGAGTAATTCTTCAAATCATCTCTATTGCTGATTATTCCTTTAGCCAAAGTGATGGCCGTACCACTTGGTGCGTCTTTTTTGTGAATATGATGAGCCTCTTCCATTGAAACCTTGTAATCTGTATGAGGCTTCATTAATGCGGCAAGATGCTCGTTTAACTTAAAAAAGATATTCACACCTATACTGAAATTTGAGGCGTAAAAAAGTGCTGAGTTATTTTGTAAACATTTATTTTTTACATTTTCAAACTGATCATACCAGCCGGTAGATCCGGTAACAACCGGCACCTGTGCGTTAAAGCATTTTTCGAGGTTTGAAATAACCGAATCGGGGTTGGTGAACTCAATTGCCACATCGACCTTTAAGAAATCTTCTTTAGACAAAGATTCAAATTGCAACCTATCTAGT
This sequence comes from Bacteroidota bacterium, assembly GCA_046302135.1. Taxonomy (GTDB): domain Bacteria; phylum Bacteroidota; class Bacteroidia; order B-17B0; family Aurantibacillaceae; genus AM-1111. The sequence goes on from JBKCIQ010000162.1 coordinate 3,068, forward strand.
TTAAAAATAACTTCATGTCCCCTTGAAACTGCAATTTTTTCAACCTCCTTGCCCATTTTTCCATATCCAATAATAGCTAATTTCATGGTCTTGAAATTTTAGGTTTTATTGTTAAACTTAAACCAAAAGTATTTCTGCCCTTAATGTTTGTACTCGGAAATATTTCCGGTTGCACGGACATACTGATGTTTTCTACATCAAAATTCATTAAATGAGCATCGACATTTGCATCCACAATCTGAAGAACATATATCAATCCCATACCTAAAATTGAAAAATCGCGAAACCTGCGAAACGATCTTTTTAAAGTAACCAAATTGTCTACTGAATATTGAGAATAGGACTCGTTACCCTGAATGTCATCATATCTGTAGATAATAGCATTTTGGAATTCTTTATATTGAATATGATTTCTGAAAATGAAATACCCGGCACCACCCATCAAAGCATAAATAACCGGAACTTTCCAGTATTTTTTATTATGAATCTGCCCAAGGCCAGGTAAAACCGCACTGTAAAACGTAGTTTTTTTTGCAGGAGACCAAGTACTTTTTTCTTTTTTGATTGAATCTTTTTGAGCAAACTTGTCTTGAGCTGAGAAAAAAGATGAATACAGTAAGCTGATAGCAAAGATTAAAAAACAAAAATTAATTCTGTTATTGTTAAACTTGCCTTTATACATTAAATATCAAAATGGGAAATTATTCTTTCCAATTCCGTTTCATTGGAAAAAGTGAAAGTAATAAGTCCTCCGCCTTTTGTATTTCTTCTCATAGAAACAGGGGTGCTTAGTTGATTTTGCAAATCGGAAAGAATCTTTTTATCATCTTCTGTTAATTCCCTTGGGCCTTTGACTTTTCTTTTTGATTTTGTAACAGGGATACTTTTCATTTCTCCCCTTGCGAGATCCTCAACTTGTCTTACTGAAAGCCCTTCCTGAATTATTCTATAAAAGATTTCCAACTGTTTATCCTTATTCTCTACTCCAATAACGGCTCTTGCGTGTCCCATACTGATCTGTCTTCCGCGAATGCTCAATTGTATTTCAGCTGGTAGTTTTAATAATCTCAAGTAGTTGGTTATGGTTGAACGTTGCTTGCTCACTTTTTCGCTTAAGGCATCCTGCGTAAGATTGCATTCCTCTAACAAGCGTTTGTAACTTAGAGCAACCTCTATTGCATCCAGATCTTCGCGCTGAATATTTTCTACCAGCGCCATCTCAAGCATATCCTGATCATTTGCAATTCGGATGTAAGCAGGCACTTCTTTTAATCCCGCCATCTGGGCCGCTCTGAATCGTCTCTCTCCGGAAATTAATTGGTACTGATCATAACCCATTTTCCTAACGGTAAGCGGCTGAATGATTCCGTGTTGCTTTATTGAGTCTGACAATTCCTGAATAGCAGTTTCTTCGAAATGAGTTCTAGGCTGAAACGGATTTACTGAAATAAAGGAAACAGGAATGCTTGCAATTGTTCCTACAACTGGGGCATTGTCGCCTACAGTAGAAGTGGTAATATCTGTGCGTACATTTTCAAGGAGAGCGCTCAATCCTCTCCCAAGGGCTTGTTTTTTCACTTAATAAAATTTTAACTGTTAACTGCTCTATCTTCTTCCTCAAGGCTCTTTGGCTCCTCCTCTTCTATCTGTATAAAACGCTCATCATTCGGTATGCGAGTCATATTATTTCTTTGTAGGATTTCACGAGCGAGATTCAAGTAATTTATTGCACCTTTACTTGATGCATCATGCATAATAATTGTTTTACCAAAACTTGGCGCTTCACTTAACTTGGTGGCGCGGTGTATAATAGTATCGAAAACCATTTGCTGAAAATGCATTTTCACCTCTTCCACCACCTGATTGTGTAATCGTAATCTTGAATCGTACATTGTTGGCAAAATACCTTCAATGTCTAATGCAGGATTCAGACGTGACTGCACAATTTTAATTGTATTCAACAGTCTTCCCATTCCTTCAAGTGCAAAGTATTCACATTGAACCGGTATGATGACAGAATCAGCGGCCGATAATGAATTGATGGTAATCAAACCTAATGAAGGAACACAATCAATAATGATGAAATCGTATTTATCCTTAATTTTAGATAATGCATTACGAAGCATGAACTCCCTATTTGAAAGATTCACCAACTCCAATTCAGCACCAACTAAGTCAGCACTTGCAGGCAAAAGATCAAGATTTGGAGTGTCAGTTTTTAAGATGACATCTTTAGGATTAGCAAGATCCATGATGCATTCATAAACGGTAGTTTTAATATTCCTTGGTTCATGGCCTACACCTGATGTTGCATTCGCCTGCGGATCTGCGTCAATTAAAAGTGTTCTGTATTCAAGAACGGCAAGGCTTGCCGCGAGGTTAATGGCAGTGGTAGTCTTCCCTACTCCGCCCTTTTGATTTGCAACTGCAATAATTTTACCCATCTTTTCTAATTGTTATTTTGATTTGTTTATTGTTTCTCCAATTTTCATCAAAGTTAGTTTTCTACCCGAATCACTAAACTTTTTAATTGCTGTATTCTGATCGATTTTGATGTATCCGAACGTATCATAATGCATTCCGATGATATCTGAACAATTAATGAATTCACAGCATATGATTGCATTATCTACGCCCATCGTAAAATTATCTCCAATAGGTAAAAAAGCGAAATCTATTTTTCTGTATTCACCGATCAATTTCATATCATAATGAAGCGCTGTATCTCCTGCATAATAAAAATTACCTTCATTGCTTTCGATTACAAACCCCATGGGATTTCCGCCATTACTTCCGTCAGGCATAGAACTGCTGTGTACTGCATTTACACATTTTACGAAACCAAAATCAAACTTTATCTTCCCTCCAATATTAACCGGATGACAGTTTTCAACACCCTTTTTCTGTAACCAGGAACATACCTCCCATATTGCAATGACCTTTGCACCGGTTCTTTTGGCGATACTTTCAGCATCAGCAATATGATCCTCATGTCCATGACTAATAAGTATGAAGTCCGCTCCAATTTCATCAACTTTAATGTTGTGGGCTAATTCGTTTGGAGAAATAAACGGATCAAAAAGCAGTATTTTACCGCCTATCTCAATTCCGAAACAACTATGACCATAATAAGTTACCTTCACAACTTGTTTAAAAAGTTTAATTTTGAGCTGTAAAATTAATTTTTTTATCAACCAATGGAGTTATTTTTACCCTTTTGGAGAACTTAAATTTTTAAGGTAATTGTAAACAAAAACCCTGTTAATAAAAATGTTCGGAATTTGCATAATATCAGGCACTAACAGAAAAGAAAGCAAAACTTTTCAAATTGCTCAAATCTATCAACAGGTGTTAATAGAAAAAAATATTGAAAATAAACTGTTTTCTTTGACTGAACTGCCACTTGATATTTCTTCATCAACAATAAATAGTAATGTAAGTCCTGAGATACAGTCACTGATTTCGAAATATATAGAGCCCTATTCAAAATTTGTTTTCATTTCACCAGAATACAATGGAAGCTTTCCCGGCATATTAAAGCTTTTTCTTGATGTAGTACCACCCGGATTTTGGACAGATAAAAAGGCGGCCTTGGTAGGAGTTGCAGATGGAAGAGCTGGAAACCTAAGGGGAATGGAACACCTTACCAATATCCTGAATCACTTAAAGATCAATGTTTATCATAATAAAATTCCTGTATCGCAGGTTAACAAAACACTTTCAGATGAAAGTGGTAATTCTATCATTGATTTAAAAAATCTTTTTAACAAACAAAGTTCAGGCTTAATCGCATTTTAACCTACAAGTGATCAATTGGTGTATAAACACCATTCTCAAAAACATATGCTGTAAGTTTATCTTTAAATACAGCGGCTTTATAAATAGATTTTCCTAGCAACATCCGTAAGCACTCCTGAATTCCTTCAATTATACTTGGATGAGGATGCATCATATCGGCAAGTTCGCGAATGCCCTGATTGGTATGCACCAGATAAGCAACAGCCTGTATTGCGCTACTCGCATGTTCTCCTACTGCTCTCATTCCTAATATTCTCATGCCATTGTCATTTGTAACAATGATTTTAAAAAAACCTTTTGTTTTTCGCATAGCTATAGCCCTGGCGTTGGTGCTATAATCAAGTTTTACCATCTTGAAAGGAATTCCTTTTTGTTTGGCTTCTTGTTCTCCAATTCCAACCGCGGCCACCTCCGGATTTAGAAACATGATGGTTGAAATATTTTTATATGAAATCGGTTTTACAGAGTCTCCAAACATTCTCACAACCGCATGACGGGCCTCACGCTCTCCAACGTTTACCAATGCAATTTCCATTGTAACATCTCCTGCAGCAAAAATATTAGAAACATTGGTCTGGGTATCATCATCCCAGATTGCACCACGGTCTGCAAGCTTAACACCTGCATGCTCCAAACCAATATTTTCAAGATTAGGAATTCTTCCTACTGACACCAGGGCCTTATCTACCGTGTAAATTTCATTTGGTTTATCCTTGTAACTGAGCTCGTATTCTACCTTTCCATTTACAATATCCATTCTTACTAAAGAAGCACCATGATGCACTACCGCACCGTTATCCCGTAAATTCTCAGTCACAGTTTCAGAAATATCTTCATCTTCAAAGGGAAGTATGCGGTCAGCTTTGTCTATTAGGTAAACTTTAGTCTGCCCATAATTTGAAAATATAGTTGCAAACTCACAACCAATACCCCCGGCACCCAACACGACCATACTTTTTGGGAATTGTTCAATGTTTTTAATTCCGTCTGACGTGATTATTGTTTTTTCATCAATAGGAATATTT
>JBKCIQ010000163.1:0-22553 GCA_046302135.1 Bacteroidota bacterium
TTTATTCCCTCTGCAATTTTTTCTCCGGGTATGGTGATTTTATCATCCGGATACAGTCCGCAAAGTTGTCGTATTGCTCCTGCATCAGTGAATTCTCTTCCTGTAATCTTAACTTCCTGAATGGTGTATTCTCTTGGCTCATTAAAAAGTGAATCTTTCTGCGCCTTGATGACGAAAAAAAATGCAATGAAGAAAATGGTGTAATTAAATTTATTAATCATACCGATACCTGCTCACTAGTTTTTCCAAATCTGCGTTCTCTTTGCTGGTAGCTTATTATAGCCTCATACAAGTCTTCTTTTCTGAAGTCAGGCCAAAGTGTGTCAGTAAAATGAAATTCAGCATATGAAAGCTGCCAAAGAAGAAAATTGCTTACCCTTCTTTCACCACTGGTTCTTATCATGAGTTCCGGATCAGGAATACCTGCCGTACATAAGAATTCTTCTATGGTAGATGCATCAATTGACTCAGGATCTAATTCACCTGACTTTATTTTTCTGCCAATTTCTTTGACTGAGTTTACTAACTCCCATTTACTACTATAGCTTAAGGCCAAAATTAAAGTCATTCTGGTATTGGCAGATGTTTTGTCTATAGCTTCTTGTAATTCTTTCTTACAAGAGTCGGGAAGACTGTTTAAATCACCTATTGCCTTAAGCCTGATATTGTTATCATTTAAAGTTTTTGTTTCGTGATGTATTGTTCTCACTAACAATTCCATCAAAGCATCGACCTCCTCTTTTGGCCTATTCCAATTTTCTGTGCTAAATGCGTAAAGGGTAAGATATTCGATTCCAAGTTCTGCTGCTGCTTCTGATGTTTCACGTACTGAGGTTACGCCATTGTGATGCCCGAAAATTCTCCGTTCCCCATGCATGCGAGCCCAACGTCCGTTACCATCCATTATAACTGCAATATGCTTCGGCAGTTTAGACTCATCTATTTGTGACCTAGAATTCATTATAGTTTGCGAAATTACTTAAATTATATTCCATTCAATAATGAAATTCAACTTATCCGCGGTTTAATTGGTTTAATTTTCAATTTATCAGTTAATTTTTTTTAAATAGCTATCTTGCGGTTACACATCTTTCTTTTCCATGTAGCTGTATCGAAACCTGAAATCCAAAAAAATTATACCAATCTTTTATGTTTGGATTCCCTCTCTGGGAACCGTCGATATCAATTGCAGGGTCTTTATCAAGTGATCTGTCTGACATGATGCCTGCGGTACCCCCTTTGTAGTAGCTCAAAATGGCTGTATTTACATATTGAGTACTCACATCATCCAAGTAATCGGTATATGTTTTCCTCATGCCCCATTCGAAGCTAAGTCCTACATTCTTTGAAACATTTAGCTTTGCACCAATCCCAAACGGAATAGTAAACTGAACCAGTTTGTATTTAGATGCGTCTTCACGTAAGGGTGTATCCTGACCCTCAGTACAGAGCGGCTGGAGGTCATAATATCGACCTTTGTATTCACCCATGGGGTTGTGTTTTAGCAACGCAAAGCCAAGGAAAATATATGGTGCAAAATATTTTTTTGGGTGACTTATCCTGTAATCCCAAAAATTAAATTCAGCAATACAACTTAATTCTTGTATTTTATTTTTAAAATTCAGATTCCTGCTTATTTGATCCACCTGATCACTCTGTGAATCATCACCCATAATTGAACCAAAATTTAAGCCGACACGATAACTCAAGCGGTAATGTTGGTTGAAACGATAAAAAATTCCGAGGGCAGGCTGTGACATGTAAAAATGTTTAGAAGGGTTTAACTCGCCTAAGTAATATGCGCCCCCTAGCATAAAGCCTGCATCATGACTGAATTTGTTCGGTGTTTTCGAGCCATTTTTCTTTTTTTTTGGTTTTCCAGCAAACAACGAAATTCCTATCAGAAACAATAAAAAAGTAAATAAAATGTGCTTCTTTTCCATTCTAAACTTAGCCAAATATAGCTGATAACGAAGAAATTGCCTTAATATTTCATAAATTAAGAGATAATTGATTTTAGATCTACTTAATTTAATGGTTTAATTTCTTTTCTATTTGATAAGAAAAAATTAAGCACTTAATTATCAGTGGTTTATTATGAAACTTTTGATGTTCTTTACCTTTTCTCCAGCTAAAAATTTAATCCAATAGAAGCCATTATTTAAAAATTTGATATCAATGGATAAATCCTCATTAATACCTTGGTCTAGCAGTTTTTTCCCTGTGACATCAAAAATTTGAATATTTGAAATTCCATTTTTGTTGGAAATAAACAGTTTTTCAGAACTAGGATTAGGATAAACAATCAGGTCTGAATTTATAATTTCAGTGTTTATTCCTGCACTAATATTCACTACTTTTTCAATTAAAACGTCATCAAGATAAAATCCGTCATATGTTGAACCGTTGTCTGATTTAAATCTAAAACGTAGTTTCATATTTTGCCCGATAAAATCTGAGAGATTCATTTCTTCCGTTATCCATTGGGTTTGATAACCGTCAAAAAGAGGATTGTTGAGATTTTGATTGATTGTTCCAATTGTTGTGTAATTACCGCATAGGTTTGACCATGTCACACCATTATCCATGCTTCCCTGAACCTCCAGATAGTCATACTGAGCTTCAATCATCCATTTTGCCTTGAATTCTAGTCTTGCCGCAATAGCATCTGTGAGATCGAAAGAATTTGTTGAGGTTATTACCCTTGTTACACTATTAGAGTAATTACCAGTCGGACTTTCCGTAAGTGATCCACCAGCTGAAACGAACTGAGTTGTGTTTACTCCCCATGAAGTACTTGTCCACTGTGGAGAAACACTGCTACAATCGTCGCTGAAAGCAATTACAGGCAAACCAAAAATCCGATTAACCGTATCGAATTCAGAAAAGCTACCATTGCTGATTGCTATAACATAAGAAACAAGGTCTCCCGGTGAGGCATTATTCAAGGTAATATCAATGGAATCTTGGATTGTTGATAATAAAGAGGTGTTATTGAATTGTTTAGGTTGGCCTGTAATAAGAATATTACTGCTTAGCGGGAGTATTGAAACAGTGAAGTTGCCTGGTTCCATTCCGAGTCTTGTGAATTCAAAGCGCGAATAAAAATTAATTGATGAAACAAATAAAGGATCAATACTTTTGGCTTTGGCATATTTACCGACCAATTTAGCCGCATACATATTTTGTGACATGGTATTTTGTGCAATAGGAATAATTCTATTGATTGCAGGCCAAAAGCCATCACTGGGTGCTCCGGCTTCAGGCGTAAAAGACATTACCTTCGAATGATTCATGGTGTCTGCGTATAACCAATCATCAATAGTTCCGTTTGCCGTATACCCCACGGTTTGATTAGCAGTGCCAAAAGCGAATCCGTTGCATTCTGTCATACAATTCCCGTATTGTACAAATTGTGCGCTGTCCGGAGTATAGGTGTTTGCAGCATATCCGTAAGGATAAATTAATACGTCACTGTAGGTGTGATTGTTAACAGCTAAACGGAATTCATGTGTATTGACAAAGTTTTCCATTAATTGAGTTTCAGGTTCTGAATTGGCGGAAGGTCCGCGATAGGTATCAGAGCTGGTGTTTGGAGATGATCCGAAATTATTCAAACCCCAGAAATATCCATAGTTCCTATTTAGGTCAACCCCGAAAGTTCCGTCTCCGTTAATTCTTCTGTTTTTACGCCACATTCCTCCTCCGTTAGGATTGGTTGAAAAATTGTATTCATAACCATCGGGATTAACAACAGGTACAAAATACAATTCAGTGTTATTAATCAAAGATTGAACAGCTGGGTCTGAATTGTAATTTTCCAGAATGTACCACATGAAATAAATTAATTGTGAAATTGATTCAGCTTCTCTGGCGTGATGCAACGAGTTGTATAAAATTTCCGGTTCATTTTCATCAACAGAAGGATTATCTGAGATTTTAATGTAGTAAATGGATCGCCCCTCGTGTGTTGTGCCGCTACCAATTGCTTGTCTTGCAGTTACAAATTGAGGAAATTTTGCGTGCATGCTGTCTAGATTTTCCATCACTTCCTGTAAAGTAAAGAAGCCGGCAAAAGAACCAAGCTGAAAATTCTGAGGTTGGGCCCAACCTTGGCAATCTCCTAGACAATCCTGGTTATTCAACGAAAAATTTTGAGATTTTTTTTCAATAAACTTGTTTTGCGTGGAATAGAAACTGCTCAAATCATCAACTAAAATTTCAACTTCAATACCTAAATTCAAAATCTGAGCAATTTCATTTGATTTAATCTCTGTAATAAGCCATGAATTTTCTTTCAGTTGACCGTGATCAATACAAATGCCGTTTGAGGCTATAATGCTTAATTGCTCTTTATCTGCATGAATTTTGACTCTCGAATACTTTTCCTGTTGAGAATAAACAAATGAAATAGCGAGTAATTGGATTAAGATTACTAATGTTTGTTTTTTCATTAAAACGTTTTTATAAAATTAAACAATGCTAAGTAATGAGCAAATTAATTGATTTCAATTGAGGTAAACTTTGAAAATACTCCCTTGTGGTGAGTTTTCATTAACTGTGATTTCCCAGTTACATTTTTCAACAATATATTTCACGATAAAAAGCCCCAAACCTGTGCCTTTTGTGCTTCTGGTTTCCTCATTGCCGACCCTGTAGAATTTTTCAAAAATTTTTGATCTTTCATTCTGAGGAATTCCTTTGCCTCTATCGTAGACAGAAATAAATGCTCGGTAATTTTCTGTGCCGACTATAATTTTAATCTGATCTTCACTGTATTTAAGTGCATTCTCTGTAAGGTTAGTTAAGAGGGACGGTAAGGCAAGGTGTTTGTCAGCATTCACCCAGACTTCTTTCTCAACCTCAATTATTATTCTTTCGCTAGAAATATTATTTTCAAAAAAATCTAGCACATAATTACCGATATTGATTTTTTCCGGATAAAATTTCACTTCTGCATTTTCCATTCTTGATGCAACCAAAACATTTTCTATCATTTGGTTCAATCTGTCAGTCTCCAAAATGGACCCCTCTAAAATCAAGTGTTGTTTATCTTTTTCAAGATTTCTCTTCATTAAGGTTTGAAGATTTAATTTAATAGCCGCAAGAGGTGTTTTGAGCTCATGCGTAACGCTTAGCATGAAATTTTTTTGTTGTTGAATGATTTCGTTTTCTTTTTCAAAACTTCGTTTTACTCTGTAAATACCAAATATGAGAAGGGCGAGAAAAACACTTCCTTCGGTACCAATCATTATAATACGGCGATGCTGTTTGTTTTTTAATTCGCTAACTGCAATCTGATAGGAAGCTTCATCAGAGTGTTTGTATCTTAAGATGCTTTGCTTTTGAACTGTTATTTCTGATGACATGCTGGACAATAAATAAGTCCACCAAACAAATTGCAAGGCGATATAAGCGACCAAAATGTAAAATGGCAATAACGTTTTAGGCTTTCTTTGCATTTTTATTAAGTTGTTGGTTTATCAACTCGAACACATGCATTGCGTTTGCAATATTTTCAATCCGCTCTATTACTAAAGAAAGTTTTCCACCCGATTCTTTTAAGTTGCAATAGTCTGGGTGCATTTGAATGTAGGTCATTACCGCCTGAAATTTTGGTGAACTAAAATAGGGAGAGTCTGGTTTGCTGAGAAAATGCAGAATCATTTTTCTGTTCTTTAAAATGATTTTTTCAAATCCCGTATCCATTGCCTGCCATCTCAACCTAACAACATTTATTAATTCTCCAACTGTTTTAGGAATAGGTCCAAACCTATCTCTTAAATTGTTCTCAAATTGCATTAAATCTTTTTCTTTCCTGATATCATCAAGGTCTCTGTAAAGGTTAAGTCGTTCTGTGATACTCTGCACATAATCATTTGGTATAAGTAATTCGAAGTCGGTTTCCAATGTGGTTTCTTTAACAAAAGATTTAGAAAAAACGCCTTTGTTTTGATCATCATCTTTTACACTTTCTTTGTACCAATCTTCTTCTCTAAGTTCATCCATAGCTTCACCCAAAATTTTCATGTAGGTTTCAAACCCCATATCATTAATGAAACCGCTTTGCTCACCGCCAAGCAGATTACCTGCTCCACGTATGTCGAGATCTTTCATTGCAATATTGAAACCACTGCCAAGATCCGTAAATTCTGTGATTGCTTTCAAGCGCTTACGTGCATCGTTAGTAAGTATCAGCGTAGATGGGACGAAAAGGTAACAAAACGCTTTTTTATTGCTTCTTCCTACTCTCCCTCTCATTTGATGCAGGTCGCTTAAGCCAAAATTTTGAGCATCATTTATAATTATTGTGTTTGCGTTTGGAATATCAAGGCCAGATTCTACTATGGTTGTGCAAACAAGAACGTCATAATACCCGTCGATAAACGCGAGCATAATGTTCTCTAATTTTTCTCCTTCCATTTGTCCGTGGCCCATTGCCACTCGTGCCTCAGGAACTAATCTGTTTATCATTCCGGCAATTTCAGGTAGAGATTGCACCTTATTATGAACAAAGAAAACCTGACCTCCACGCTTTAACTCAAAATGTATTGCGTCTCTTATCTGCTCTTCGTTAAAGGCCAGTAATTCTGTTTGGATTGGATACCGGTTTGGAGGTGGAGTTGCAATTACAGATAAATCTCTTGCCCCCATTAATGAAAATTGTAATGTGCGCGGTATTGGAGTTGCAGTTAAAGTTAGCGTGTCAACTGTTTCCTTTAAAGTTTTCAATTTATCTTTTATGGCAACACCAAATTTTTGTTCTTCATCAATAATCAGCAAACCAAGGTCATTAAATTTAACTTCTTTACCGGCAAGTTTGTGTGTGCCTATGATTATGTCAACCTTACCTTCACTTAATTTTTTAAGTGTTTCTTTTTGATCTTTCGCTGATTTAAAGCGATTGAGATAATCAACCTTGCAAGGCATTCCTTTTAACCTCTCTGAAAATGTTTTGAAATGTTGCAGTGCCAAAATTGTTGTTGGAACCAGAACTGCAACTTGTTTTGAATCGCATACAGCTTTAAATGCGGCTCTAATGGCCACCTCGGTTTTCCCGAAACCAACATCGCCACACACCAACCTATCCATCGGATAGCTTTTTTCCATATCCCGTTTTACATCTGCAGTACTTTTTTCCTGGTCAGGTGTGTCCTCATAAATAAATGATGCTTCCAGTTCATTCTGAAGATAATTATCAGGGGCAAATGCGTGGCCATCTAAAGATTTTCTTTTAGCGTACAGTTTAATGAGGTCAAAAGCAATTTCCTTAACCTTCTTTTTGGTTTTGTTTTTAAGAGTTTGCCAGTGTATGCTCCCTAACTTATCAATACGCGGAACATTACCCTCTTTCCCTGAATATTTAGAAACCCTATGGAGTGCATGAATACTTACCAGTAAAACATCATTGTCCTTATAAATTAATCTTATTGCTTCTTGTTCTCTTCCGTTTACAATCATTTTTTCCAGACCTGCAAATCGGCCAATACCATGGTCAATGTGGGTTACAAAATCTCCCGGGTTTAGGTTTTGTATTTCTTTAAGTGTAAGAGTTTCTTTGCTTTTTGACGCACCTGATCTCAAATTATATTTGTGGTATCTTTCAAAGATTTGATGATCTGTGTATGCGGCAATTTTCAATTCATGATCTATAAATCCTTCATGAATATTTAGCCATGCGGGTTCGAAAAGAGTAGTAACATCACCCTGATATTTTTTTATAAGCCCAAGGTCTTGAAAAATTGACTGTATGCGTTCTGCTTGTTTCACCGATTCAGTAAGAAAATAATTTTTGTAACCGGATTTTTTATTTTCCACCAAATTTTGAAAAAGCAATTCAAAGTTTTTGTTGAATGAGGGTTGTACCGACTGATTGAATTTTATTGATTCATTGGTTTCCGAAGATGTTTTATTGAATTCGAAAGAACAAAATTTAGAAAATTCTTTTTTAGCTGTTTCAGATTTTAGAAATAAAACCTCAGGTTCCTTTTGAATAGTTTCTTTTAATAATGCATAGTCCTTTTCTGCTTTATAAAAATTTGTCTCACATTGGTAAAGAATTCTTTCTTCATCATCGAGCCAGATTATTGAGTCTTCGTGTAGGTAGGCGGTGAGTGGCTGTGCCGACTCGATCATTTGTTCATTTGTAATATCCGGTATTAGTGTAATGAAATTATAGTTTTTTAGTGAAAGTTGAGTTTCGGTATCAAAACTTCGTATAGATTCAATTTCATCACCAAAAAACTCAAGTCGGTATGGTTTTTCTGATGAAAAAGAATAGACATCCACTATACCACCTCTTATTGAAAACTGTCCAGGATCGAAAACAAAATCTACGCGGTTGAAATTGTTTTCAATTAAAAATTCAGAAATAAAATCCACTGAAATTTTTTCTCCCACTTTAACTTCCAATGTATTTTTCGCCAATGTAAATTTTGAAACTACTTTCTCTGAAATTGCTTTGGCTGTAGTGATAATGATTCTTTTACCTAAATTTTTACCCAGTAAGTTGAGCAATTCTGCTCTTTCCTGCACAGATGTATTTATGGTTTCTTCTGATTGGTATGGGTGTTTGGAGGACTCAGGAAAATAATGTGTCTGGTTTGATTTAAGAAGTGATTGCAACTCATTGAATAAATAAGCTGAATCTTCCTTGTCTGACAAGACAACCAAAAAAGTTCTTTGATTTCTTTTGAATAAATCACATAAAATGAAAGCAAACGAGGATCCGCACAAACCTGAAATTTGTGTTTTCTTTTGGTAATTAAATTTTTCTTCAAGTGCCTTAACCTCAATTAATTCACTAAAAATTTCAAAGGGTTGTATCAATTCCGCAAAGTTAGTAAATACAATTAAGTCTATTAATTGTTAAAAATATTCTTTGTGCGTTATAAATGGAGGAAAAATTTTTTTCGTTGTCAAATTTTCCTAATTTTACGCTCCTTAATATAAAATAAAACCATGAAAAAAAGTTTACTCACTATGCTTGCCTTAGCTGGAATCGTTTCAGTTAATGCGCAAACCTCACTTTACAGTGAGAATTTTGAGACAACTACCGGTGTTGCGTTACCGACAGGTTGGACTCAGACTACAAATGCTACGGACGGAGGATGGAGATCAGCTAACCCTACTACGAATTACGGTGCAACTACAGGGCTATCAAGTTCTTACTTCGCTGTACCTGCGTTGACCGGTAGTACTCGTTCACTAGGGACTAACGATGATGGATGTAACTGTGACAAGTCTGCGGACGTGTTAGCTTCACCATCAATCAACTGTTCAGGCCAATCAACAGTATTCCTTTCTTTTGATTATTACTATTATGAAGCTTCTTATCAGGGATATGATGAGGTTTTAACCTTAAAAGTTTCTAATAACGGTGGTACAAGCTACACAACTGTAGGCACTATTTCAGGTGCAGGTGCCTGGACAAACACTGTAATTGATATCAGTTCTGTTGCTGCTAACCAAAGCAATGTTAAAATTTCTCTTACATACGATGATGGTGGGGCAGGTAACGCTGCTGCATGGTTGTATGGTGCAGTTATAGATAATTTCAATGTTTATGCTCCGGCACAGCGCGATATGGCTGCATTATCTTTAAATATGTATGCCTATACAGCTAACAACACTCCTGCATCTCTTTCAGGTTCAATGAAGAACTTTGGTGGAGCGGCAGTAACATCTATGGATTTGAATTACAAGGTTGATAATGGTGCTGTGGTTACTCAGAACCTAACAGGTTTGAACATTGCTCCACTTGCATCTTACAATTACAACCATGGAACGCCATGGACTCCTACAACTACAGGAAATCATACTGTAAAGTTGTGGGCATCTAATATTAACGGTGGTTCTGATTCTAACAATTCTAATGACACTGTATCTTTCACAACTTACACTTGTTCACAGGTGGAGCAGCGTGTAATGCTTTACGAAGGGTTCTCAAGCTCAACTTGTGGTCCTTGTGCGGCTGCTAATCCTGCTTTACACACTTTATTGGTAAATAACAATGTTAACATGCCAGGAAGTAAAGTAGCAGCTGTAAAATATCAGATGGACTATCCTGCACCAGGTAACGATCCTGCTTACACTGCAGAGTGTGATACACGTCATACATTCTATGGCGTTCAAGGTATTCCTGAAGGTGTAATTGATGGTGGTTTATTTTACCAAGGTCACCCTGCAGGTTTAGATCAGTCTTTGATTGATGATGCAACTGCAACTCCTGCCCCTGTAAAAGTAACTGCTACTGCTTCTTACAATGGTAATGTTATAAATGTAACCGGAAGCGTTAGCTCGTATGCAAACATCAATGGTAACAATAAAATATTAATTGCACTTGTTGAGGACCAAATTACATCTGCAGATGCAAACCACGGTGTACAGTCAAACGGTGAAACAGATTGGTATGAAGTAATGCGTAAGATGGCAGGTGGAACAAGCGGTACCAATATCGGTAACATGACTGACGGAGGTAACTACCCATTCAATGTTAACACAACCATTACTGGTTATACAGGTGCAGGAACCGGAACTCCAAAAATCTTTACTGATCTCAGCAAGATGACTGCTGTTGTTTGGGTTCAAGACTTAACTTCAAAAGTTGTTTACCAAGCTGGTTTTGCTGATATCGTTACTTCAGTTGAAGATAAAGAAAGTACATTGAGTACTTTGGATATCTATCCTAATCCTTCTATCGATAACACTAACATTAAGTTTACTTTGAAGAACAGCAATTCAGTTGTTATCAACGTTTACAACATGATGGGTGAGTTAGTTTATTCACAGAATAACGGAACTTTACCTGCAGGAGTTAATCAGGTAAGTATTAATACTGTTAATTTTGCAAGCGGAATGTATAATGTTGTTATCAATGCAGGTAACTACAATACAACTGCTAAAGTTATGGTAAGCAAGTAATCTTGTTAATTATCTAATACTGAAACCCGAAGTAATTTTTTACTTCGGGTTTTTTATTAAATTTGGCTTCAAGTTTGATTCACTCCACTAAAAAAATCATGAAAAAATATTTCTCATTATTCACTGTTTTAATTCTGTTTTGTTCCTTCGGGATTAAAACCGACGGAGGTGGTAAAGTCCCTTCTATCAACGTTAAAAAACTTGACGGTTCTACAATCAATACAGGAACATTTTCAAATAACGGTAAGCCATACGTTATTTCTTTTTGGGCTACCTGGTGTAAGCCTTGTAAAAAGGAACTTGATGCCATTGCGGAAAATTATGAAGAATGGCAAAAAGAAACAGGAGTAAAGTTGGTTGCAATTTCAGTGGATGATGCAAGAAGTGTGATTAAGGTTCCTAACGATGTAAAGACCAAGGGTTGGAAATATGAAGTTTACACTGACGAAAATGGGGATTTTCAAAGAGCAATGAACGTTAATAACGTTCCTCACACTTTTATAATAGACGGAAACGGCTCAATTGTTTATAGCCATAATTCCTATGCTGACGGAGACGAAGATATTCTATACGAGAACATAAAGAAAGTTCTGAAGGGTGAGAAAATAGAACATTAAGTAAACTAATCCTGACAGGTGAAAAGAATATCTTTAAAATTAAGTTATCTTTTTTGTTCCATCTTTTTATTTTCATGGTTACATGCCCAGGATTATGGAACCATTCATGGATTTTATCAGGTAGATGGCCAATATTACTATCCTGATTCTTTAATTCAGGCACCTACTGTTCCTGAAAAGTTCTTAACCAACGGATTTGCCAACGTTAATTATACCAGAGGCGGTTTCTCGGCAGGTTTTAGATATGAAAGCTACCAAAACGTAATGATTGGCTTTCCTAGCGGATATAAAGGAACAGGAATTCCATATCGGTATGTTCGTTACAAGCATAAAGACCTGGATTTTACTGCAGGTAATTTTTATGATCAGTTTGGAAGTGGACTTATTCTTAGATCTTACGAGGCGCGAGGCCTATTGTTTGATAATACTATTGACGGAGTACGAGGAATATTCACTCCGGGTAAAGGAATAACACTAAAAGGTTTAATTGGTAAAAACCGAGTTTTTTTCGGGCAGTCTGATGGGATTGTTCGTGCATTTGATGGTGAATGGAATCTCAATGAAATCAATGATTCGCTATCAAAAAAGAAAACAAAAGTTATTTTAGGTGGAAGCTTTGTAAGTAAATATCAGGTTGATCAAGATCCTAACTATAACCTTCCTCTTAATGTTGGTTGTTATGGAGGAAGACTAACAATAAACAGAGGTGGATTCTCTATTTTTGGTGAGGGAGCATATAAAATCAATGATCCTTCTGCAGGAAATGAATATAGTTACAGAGACGGTAAAGCAGTTTATGTAACAACTTCATATGCAACAACAGGTTTTTCTGCTTCACTGTCAGGTAAATTGATTGATAACATGAATTTCAGGAGTGATCGTGCGGCCAAACTTACCAATGCAATGATAAATTTTTTACCTGCATTAACTAAACCACACACTTACCTCATGATGGCTTATTATCCTTACGCTACACAGCCAAATGGTGAAGTAGGCAGTATGGCTGAAATTCAATACAAAGCTCCTAAAGGTTCAAGAATTGGAGGAAAATATGGGTTTGAGGTTACATTAAATGCTTCAGTTGCATATGGCACTGACACCAGCAATATCGTTAATAACGATACGCGTAAGTATAACTACAACATCAATTATTCTAAGGCTGGAGAGAAATTTTTTCACGATATCAATCTAGAATTTCTAAAGAAATTCTCCAAAACTGTTAAGGGAACTTTTATGTACTCTAATCAGTTTTACAATAAAAATATTGTACAGTTTAATTCGCCTAATGCGGGATATGAAAACATTCTTACACACATTGCAGTTGCAGACGTTACCTGGAAGTATAAGACAGGTTCCGCTATTCGTTTTGAAGCAGAAGTTATGTTAACCGAGCAGGATAAAGGTTCCTGGGTAGTTGGACTTGTAGAGTGGACAATAAGCTCAAAATGGTTTTTAACCGTTTTGGATCAGTACAATTATGGGAATGAAGATGAAAAATATCAATTGCATTATCCATTGGTTAATCTCACTTACGTTTCAGGTCCAACAAGAGTAATGTTACAATATGGAAAACAAAGAGCCGGTATTTTTTGTGTCGGAGGAGTTTGTAGGTTTGTTCCTGCAAGTAATGGACCAAGTATAACCATATCATCGAGCTTCTGATTATGAAAAAAAACCTTAATAGTATCTCCTTTTTAATTTTGGTATGTTTCTTTTTTATTCTTAATTCTTGCGATAAAATAGAGCAACCTTACGAACAAGAAGTTGTCAATGGACCGATTAATGGTGTTGAGATTAAATCAGATTCTTCTAAGATTTTAATTAAAAAGGTATTACTGGAAGATTACACCGGACACAAATGTGGAAATTGCCCAAAGGCATTGGATACAGTTGCTACAATTGAAAGTGCTTACCCTGATCAAGTGATTACTGTTAGTATTCATTCAGGATATTATTCAACTTTCTCAAGTGCTCCATACAAATACAATTGGATTGTTGAATCGCCTACTAAACCGGGGTACAATGCATTGGATGAATTCTTTCAGATTTCCGACCAAGGTAACCCAAACGGCATGGTTAACAGAAAGGATTACGACATTATTAATTTCTCACATGTAAAAGGAATAGACACATGGAAAACTGCAGTTGCTTCTGAACTATCAACCCCACTAAAGGCTACAATTTATTTAACAAATATTTTTGATCCAACAAACAACAATCTTAAAACCACGGCTAAAATTAAGTTCTTAAGTTCTTTAAGTGGTTCATATAAAATTGCCACCATGCTACTTGAAGACCATGTTGCATGTGACACAAGCTTGGGTAGAACAGTTCCGCAGAAAGATTACCGAATTAACCCTGATGATGATTATGATTATGTGCATAAACACGTACTTCGTGATTATTTATACGGAGCATTTGGAGACAGTCTAAAAACAAATCCTAATGCTAACGATACCTTAACAAAAGTATACACTAAAAATATAAATCTTAAGAAAAATAGTTCAGATACGGCGCCTTACTACATCAATGCAGATGACCTATACGTTGTCGTGTACATTTATAATGCCTCTACCTATGAGGTTATTCAGACCGAAAAACTGAAAATTAAGCCCTAATCAACTTCAGTAATTAGCTGATTACAAAATATTACTTTTGCATGAACAAGATGCAAAAGATACTTATTGTAACCAGTAGAGTTCCATGGCCTTTAGATAAAGGCGATAAGTTAAGGGCATACCATCAGATAAAATCACTTTCAGAAAAAGCAGAAATTTATTTATTCTGTACTAATGATTCGGCTACAATAAATGGAGCTGAAGAAGAGTTAAAAAAATACTGCAAAGAAATATTAGTTGTACCATTACCAAAAACAAGAATCATTTGGAATTTGTTTTTAGCTTTTTTCAAAAAGATTCCTTTCCAGGTAGCCTATTTTTATAACCCGGAGGTTCAGAAATCGTTCGATCGATTTATAAATAATATTAACCCCAATTCTATTTATTGCCAACTCATTCGGACCTCATTGTTGATTCGTAATCATAAAGAATTTAAAGTTTTGGATTATATGGATACCTTTTCAAAAGGTATGGAGAGAAGAATGAAGAACGCTTCAGGAATTAAAAAATTTATTTTTGGTTTGGAGCAAAAGAGACTAAACTTTTTTGAAAAGGAAGTTTTTAATTGGTATAATGAAAGAATTATTATTTCAGAGCAGGATAAAAACTTAATACCACATTCTGATAGAAATAAAATTATAGTTATACCCAATGGTGTTGAATTAGATTACTTTCAGCCACAAGACAAGAATAAAGATTTTGATCTTCTATTCAATGGAAACATGAATTACCCTCCTAATGTTGAAGCGGCTGAATATTTATGCAAAGAAATTATTCCGGTGCTTAAGCAAAAAGGCTATAAATTAAAGGTTTTAATTTCAGGTACATCGCCTTCTGATAGGGTTAGAGCTTTAGAAAACGAATCAGTTAAAATATCCGGTTGGGTTAGCGATATCCGTGAAAATTACGCAAGATCAAAGATTTTAGTTGCTCCAATGCAGAGCAGTATTGGTCTTCAAAATAAATTGCTTGAAGCAATGGCTATGGGAGTACCGTGTGTTACCTCCAAACTCGCAAATAATGCTCTTGGTGCTGATTCAGGAATGGAAATATTTACTGCAGACACCCCAAGTGAATATGCAAATCATATTGTTAATTTGCTAACTGACTCAGTTTGCTACAATAAATTATCTGAAGCAGGGCATAATTTTATTAAGAAAAATTATTCTTGGGAAAGTAGAAACAATGAACTTTTGAATTTACTGATAAGAAAATGAAAATTACTTTAATAAGTAGCTATTGTTTCATTTGTTTTTAGTTGGATGTTGAATTGAGTGTCGGTGAAACAATTCAATAGTTATTCAATTAATAATTAATTCCATTGTACACTAGATAAATTCTTATTTAAATTAAAATTGCATACTTTAATACTCTTATTTTAAACTGATAATTATTTGAAAATGTAGATATTTTTTTGGAATGACAATTGTTAAAGTTGTATTTTTAACTCTGTTTTGATATAAGGTGAGAATTTTCAAGGCCATTGTTTTTTATCTGTTCCCCGCATTCCTGTTTTCTCAGGAGGTAAATTGGACTGTGGCCATAAAAAGTATAGTAGAGATTAGGACGTGGCAACTTACAACCAAGGCTGAGGAAGAAATTGCACCATTGTCAGGTGCACAGATAAAAGCAACTTCTAATGGCAGTATTGTAGCAACAGCAACCTCAGGTTCAGACGGTAAATTTACCATTAACCTTCCTGCGAACGGCAATTATGTTGTTGAGGTTTCGTTTCCTGGCTTGATATCAAAAAAGTTTTCGGTCAATAGTAAGGGTGTTCCTGACGATCTTCAAAAAGACCAGACATTTAAGCCCTCCTTTGGTATTGGAGGATTTATTTTGAGTAAACCCTTTAAAGGAATAAATTACTCAGGGTTATCCAATCCTCTTGTTCATGTAATTTATGATGGAAGTGTAAAAAATTTTGATGATGATGAGTCTTTCACTGAAAGAGGATTGGAGGTAGCAGGTAAAATTTTTGATGATGAACAAAATCTTGTAAATAATTTTTGCAGCTTGAATAAGCAAGGTGATCAGGCAATGAAGAAACCTGATTGTCCCTTGGCAAAAACGTTGTATGAAAAAGCGAATACACTTAT
Source organism: Bacteroidota bacterium (assembly GCA_046302135.1). Classification (GTDB taxonomy): domain Bacteria; phylum Bacteroidota; class Bacteroidia; order B-17B0; family Aurantibacillaceae; genus AM-1111. The sequence goes on from JBKCIQ010000163.1 coordinate 16,258, forward strand.
TCCTGGAGAGCTATATCCTGCCGAGCAATTAAAAAAAGTCGGTGATTGTTTGAAAGAAATTGAGCAGGCTGAAAAGAAGAGTAAAGAAGCTGCTGCTGCAAAACAGAGAGCGGACAGCCTAGCTAAGGTAGCAGAGAAGGAAAAACAAATACAACAACAAAAGGAAAAGGAGCAAAAACTTGCAAAAGAGAAAAGGGAAAAAGAGATTTCAGATTCTATAAAGGTTTTAAAAGAAACGGAGCTTGCAAAGACGGCAGATGAAGACAAGCGACTCAAGCAAGAAGAGGTATTAAAAAAACAAAAATCCGACAGCTTAGCTAAAGCTGCTGAAAAGGAAAAACAAATACAACAACAGAAAGAAAAGGATCAAAAACTTGCAAAAGAGAAAAGAGAAAAAGAGATTTCAGATTCTATAAAGGTTGTAAAGGAAAAAGAGCTTGCAAAGAAGGCAGAGGAAGAGAAGCGACTCAAGCAAGAAGAGGTTTTAAAAAAACAAAAATCTGACAGTTTAGCTAAGGCTGCTGAAAAGGAAAAACAAATACAACAACAGAAGGAAAAGGATCAAAAACTTGCAAAAGAAAAAAGAGAAAAAGAGATTTCAGATTCTATAAAGGTTGTAAAAGAAAAAGAGCTTGCAAAGAAGGTTGAGGAAGAGAAGCGAATCAAGCAAGAAGAATTATTGAAAAAGCAGAAGTCAGACAGTATTGCTAAAGCGCTTGAAAAGCAAAAAGAGATTCAGAAGGAGAAAGAAAAACAAGCAAAAGAGGTTCGTGAAAAACAAGTCACAGATTCCTTGAAGTCAGTAAAGGAAAAAGAGCTTGCAAATAAAGGCGAGGAAGAGAAACGACTCAAGCAAGAAGAGGCATTAAAAAAACAAAAATCTGACAGTTTAGCTAAGGCTGCTGAAAAACAAAAGGAGATTGCAAGAGAAAAGGATAAGAAAGTTCAGTCATTAAGGGAAAAACAGATTTCAGATTCATTGAGGGTTGAAAAAGAGAAACTGGCGGCAGTAAAAAAGGAGGAAGAAAAGAATAAAAAGCTTCAGGAAAAAGTTTTACAGCAACGAAATGATAGCATTGCAAGGGTTGCTGAAAAACAAAAAAAGATTCAGGAACAAAAAGCCAAAGAAATAAAGATGGTCAACGAAAAAAAACAGAAGGCATTTTCAGACTCGGTAAAAAAATCAGAAGAGAAGAAGTCTGAGTTGATAAAACAAAATTTAAAGAAACAGATTGAAGATAGTCTTAACAATGCCAAAAAAGAAAAGAACGCTAACAACAAAAATTCACAAAATATTTCCAAAAAAGATACCGTAACAAAACAAACTTCTTTTTCGTCTGAATCTCAACTCGAAATAAAGAATGTATCAACTGATGAGAAAGATCTGAACGTAAAGTCAGGGGATAAAAAAGGAAAAGTAAGAAGCAGTCTTGGAGATGATCAATATAAGGCGGAAATTAAAAAGGCAGATAGATTTTTTAATCTTAGGAAGTACGTCGAAGCTTCTTTTCACTACGAAAACGCGCTGCGGATGAAACCTGAAGATGAATACTCAAAAAAGAGGTTACAAGAGATATCAGATAATTTGAAATCTAAAAAATAACTCTTTTCACAGGTTAATTGTTTTTCAATCATCATTTTTTGTTTTGTATAGGGTAAAAATGTGTAAGTTTGAGGGAACTTTCATATTTATGGAAACATTAAAATTAACTGATAACTACGGCTTGAAAAATGCATTGTCTGTTCTGGGTGTGCAAGCAATTAATAATGGTTGTTCTACCGGAAATGGTTTTTTTGCCAATGGTGAAATTTTAGAATCTTATTCGCCAGTTGATGGCCAATTAATTGCTAAAGTAAAAATTGCTGACGTGCAGGATTATGAAAAAATAATTCAGACCGCAAGCATTGCATTTAAGTATTGGAGAAAAATTCCTGCACCTAAGCGTGGAGAAATTGTTCGGCAGTTCGGAATGAAACTCAGGGAAAAAAAGAACGAGTTAGGAAAACTTGTTTCTTACGAAATGGGCAAATCATTTCAGGAAGGCTTAGGTGAAGTACAGGAAATGATTGATATCTGTGATTTTGCAGTTGGCCTTTCACGCCAGTTGCATGGTCTTACAATGCATAGCGAAAGACCCGACCACAGGATGTATGAGCAGTGGCACCCTCTAGGAATTGTTGGGATTATTTCAGCTTTTAATTTTCCGGTTGCCGTTTGGAGCTGGAATACAGCACTTGCTTGGGTTTGTGGAAATGTTTGTGTTTGGAAACCATCCAGTAAAACTCCACTTTGCGCCGTAGCATGCCAGAATATTTGGAATGAAGTTGCTAAAGAAAATGATTTACCAGAAGGTATATCTTGTTTATTGGTAAGTAATGCAAAAACAGGAGAGCGTATGTCAGAGGATAAACGCGTTCCGTTAGTATCGGCAACCAGTTCAACGCGTGTTGGTAAAATTGTTGGAGTTAAGGTTGCTGAGCGTTTTGGCAGAAGCCTTTTAGAACTAGGAGGTAATAATGCCATCATCATTACTCCGGAAGCAGATATTCAGAGTTGTCTACCTGCAATTGTTTTTGGTGCTGTAGGAACAGCAGGTCAACGCTGCACCACTACCAGAAGACTTATAATACACGAAAGTATTTATGAGTCAGTAAAGGAAACAATTGTTAAAGCTTATGCGCAGTTGAAGATTGGAAATCCACTCGATGAGAAAAATCATGTTGGGCCACTAATTGATAAATCAGCAGTTAATGACTACCTAAACGCAATTGAAAGGGTAATCTCTGAAGGTGGTAAAATGATTGTTCCTGGCGGTGTTCTTGATGGTAAGGGATATGAGAGCGGTTGTTATGTAAAACCTGCAATAGCTGAGGCAAAAAATGATTTTGCAATTGTGCAGCATGAGACTTTCGCCCCTGTCCTTTATATCATGAAATATAAAACTTTGGATGAAGCAATTGAGATGCAGAACAGTGTTCCTCAGGGATTATCATCTGCTATAATGACACTAAATATGCGGGAGGCTGAGCAATTTTTGAGTTCTGCCGGTTCTGATTGTGGAATTGCAAATGTAAATATTGGTACTAGTGGCGCAGAAATCGGAGGTGCATTTGGCGGCGAAAAAGAAACCGGAGGAGGAAGGGAGTCCGGAAGTGACGCGTGGAAAACTTATATGCGCCGTCAAACCAACACCATAAATTACGGAACAAAGCTTCCGTTGGCGCAGGGAATAAAATTTGAAATTTAATTATCGAAAAAACTTTTTAAAATGAAAATAGGAAAAGACACTGTAGTTTCGGTTGATTATCATCTCACTTCTAGTATTGAGGGAGAGGCAGAAAATCTTGTAGAACAAACCACCTTAGAACACCCATTTGTTTTTTTATTTGGTAGTGGGAGTTTATTGCCTGACTTCGAAAAAAACATGTTGGGTAAAATTGCCGGTGAGCCTTTTGATTTTAAGATCGAAGCAGAAAACGGTTACGGTTTGGTACAGGAAGATTACATTGTCAAAATTGATAAATCTGCTTTTATGGTAGATGGTAATTTTGATGCTGAAAGGGTTAATGTTGGAAATGAACTGGAAATGAATGATGCTGATGGTAATATTTTGGTTGGATTGGTTGTTGAAATTACTGATGAACATGTAACAATGGATTTTAATCATCCGCTTGCCGGGCATAATTTACACTTTAAAGGAAAAATTCTTGAGGTTCGTGAAGCAACACCAGATGAAATTTCTCATGGCCATGTACACGGCCCGGGTGGGCATCACCATTAAATCAATCGACCTAAATTAGGGTATATTTTAGGTTTTTCATACGTAATTTTTCTCAACAAAAAGGTATACTTTTGCCGAAACTACTTTTTAATGAAAAAACTTTTAGCACTTTTTTTGGTGTTGTTTTGCTCATCTCGGTTCGTTGGTCAAAATATTTTGTCAATAACTGCAAATACCTCTACAGGTTGTGCTCCTGACTCAGTGGATATTTCCTACTTCGATCCCGGAGCAGTTTCATATAATGTAACAATCAATGGTTATGGATATTATCAGTTTTTAAATACCACTAGCACTACTTATTCATTTAATGCACCATATGGTGGAAATTACTCAATTTATGTTGATGCTTTGGATACGTCTAACAGTGTTATTGCGACCGGTTCCACTTCAATCAATTTGAAGGGCCTTTATGCCGGAGAATTAAATAGCAGTATTTCTCAGGGTATTTGTCCTGGAGATAAAATTAGCTTTTGGGCAGGAGGATATTATGAAAATTCTGTGTCTACCTCTTGGGATATGGGCAATGGAACAATTTATAGTCAACTCCCATATTCATATATAGATTATGTTTACAACTCAACAGGAACCTATACTGTAACCTGTCAGGCAAGCTTTGATGGTTGTCCATCTCAAACTATATCAGATACGATTGTAATTACGAATTCAACTTTAAATGTTCCTTTTTTTGAGGGTTATATTTTTCCCAATGATTCTGTTTGTCCAAACACACAGGTTGAATTGATTGGACCTTATCAATATTCCCTTAACTATGATTTTGGAGATGGAACTTTTTCAAGTAGTTCAGGCGTTCATAGCTATCAACTAACTGGCAGTTATCCTGTAAGCATTACTGCAATTAATGGTTGCGGAAATACCTATACTGCATTTGATACAATTCGAGTTGTAAATAATGCTTCTTACACTGAATTTTTAAGTATTTATGTTGGTGGTATAAGTCAGGATTCAATTGTATGTCCAAACACAGATCTTTATTTTTATGCAAACTCATCTGTGGCGTCCAGTTATCATTGGGATTTCGGGAATAATGACACAACCAACCTAGAAAACCCAACCAGAACATTTTTAACTACTGGAATTAAACAGATTTCATTAACAGCCACCAATGGTTGTGGTAACTCTAAAACAGTAACAAAAAATATTTATGTTACAGATACAATTCATCCTGGTTCAATTTCGGTTAGTGCCATTGACTCTATCTGTCCAAACCAGCCATTTTACATTGATGTTAACGTTCCCGGTGCTCCATATTCTGATGATGATAATTATTTGTATGATTTCGGAGACACCAGTTTCTCGGTTGGTTCATCTTTGGTTTATTATTTCACAACTCCCGGTAATTACAATGTGAATATTACCTATACCAACGGTTGCGGAAATTCCGTAAGTTATAATCAAACAATTTATTCTGGAAGTTCAGCAGGTACACAACCTATAGTTCAGTTTCAAAATTTGGGGGTAGTTTGTGCAGGTGATACTGCAGTTTTTGTTTCTTTTCCTTCAGGGGGAAGCATGACATATCAGGTTGATTTTGGAGATGGAACACCTGTTACCGGGGCCTATTCACAAATTTATGCCGATGGAGAGTTGTACAACATCTATAAGCACGTTTATACTTCAATTGGAAATTTTAATGCAACGCTCACTTATGCAAGTCAGTGTGGAGGTCAACAATCCATTTCCTCTCCGGCAGGTGCATCTTCGATAGCCCCTGCATCAGCAGAGTTTTTTTATGATGAAACTATCAATTATTGTTTAGGTGATGAGATAACCTTCTACGCTTTTGGCGCATCCTCTTACGAATGGGATTTTGGCGACGGAACAGGAACCTTACAAACAACAGGTTCGTTGATACCTGTAAAGCACAGATTCAATCAGCCGGGCATTTACAAGGTAAATCTGGTAGCCTACAGCAATTGTGGTCAACTGGACTCTTCCTATGAATATGTGAATATACCTGATAGTAAGATCAAAATTATTACCAATCAGGTTGCTTCCAATTGCGGTTTATCTGATGGTAAAGCCATAGCAATAGCATCAGGAGGAACACTGCCCTATGTTTACGAATGGACCAATGGTGACAATGGATTTATTGCTGATAGTATTCCTGCAGGAATTTATTCTGTAACTGTTAAAGATAAGAAAGGTTGCTCAAATTACTCAATAGCCACTGTAAGTGACATTCAGGGCCCAACAATTCTGGTTAACAATGTTATTGACGCAAGTTGCAATAATGGAAATAATGGAGTGATTGACATTTCTGTAATTGGAAGTTCTGCGCCTTATTCCTTTGTTTGGAGTAATGGAAAAACAACTGAAGACATTAATAATCTTGTGGCCGGACCTTACGAAGTAATTGTAACTGATGCAAATGGTTGTAAAGCAACAAAGAGCATATATGTTGAGGAACCGGACCCGTATTATATTTCTTTTACATCACTACTTCCGCCTTGCGGATCTAACAACGGTGCTTTGACTGCAAATATACTTGGTAAT
>JBKCIQ010000164.1:0-2025 GCA_046302135.1 Bacteroidota bacterium
TACTGTTGTAAATCCTGGACCTTGCATTTGCGGTGGATATCCTTTATTTGCGGCCACTTCAACTGCTGATGAGGACATTGGAGATGTAACTGTTGGTAACATGACCAACACTACGAATTGCACCTCTGTTGCTCCGGGACCGGGGTCAATTTTAGGCAGATACAGTAATTACTCCGGATCAGTTGCTCCTCATAGTGCACTACAAGGCCAAAGTGTGAATTTCAGTTTAACCTCTATAACCTGTGGTGGAAACTACGGAAATGGTTTCCAAATTTACATCGACTACAACCAAAACGGTTCTTTTGCAGATCCCGGTGAACAAGTTTATTCCTCAACTGCTTCAATCACCGGCCCTCATACTGAAACAGGATCTTTCACGATTCCTGTTACAGCAACTGCAGGAACTACGAGAATGCGCGTTGTAAATATTGAAACCACTTTCCCAACTACACTTAATTATGCTACCACCAATTACACATGGGGTGAAACTGAGGATTATTGCTTCACGGTTCTTTCAAATCCCCCTTGTACAGGAACACCGGTTGCAGGTACAATTTCAGGGAACGATACCCTTTGTGCCGGACAAAGCACAACATTGACTCTAAATGGTTGTGATATTGCACCTGGCATTTCATACTTGTGGTCTTACGCTTTCTCTCCTTCGGGACCTTTCACCAACTCAGATACAACAATAACTATAAACAGTGGTACACTTAACGATACAATTTACTATCAGGCAACCGTTACCTGTAATCTTTCAGGTCAAAGTTCAACCACCTCATTATTTCCTGTTTTAGTTAATCCATTACCAATAATCAACTTTACTCAAAACACAACCGTATTTTGTTCTCCAAGTGGTCCTACTCCCGTTGTAACTGTTAGCGGAACAAGTACATCCTATACTTGGAATCCCCCTTCTGGTTTATCCAACGCAAGTGCCGCTACGGTTACCATCACACCAAGTTCAACCACAATTTACACTGTAACTGGCGTTGATCAAAATGCGTGTTCGAACACAGGAACAATCACAATAACATTTGCTCAAGGTGTAACTTTAAGCTCTGCAGTTGCAACCCCTTCTAATCTTTGTGCTGGAAGTAGTGCTACCTTAACTGCGAATGCTTTACTTGGTTTAAATACATATTGCCAGCCCACAACCAGCTGTACCTTCCCTGACATTATCAGTAATGTTAGTTTTTCAACTATTAGCAACCCTTCTGCATGTAACGGGGCTTCAACGGGAGGATTTACATTATTCTCAGCTCCTAACCCTACTATTACTGCAGGTTCTTCAATTCCATTATCCGTTACAACAAGTGGTGATGTAGAAGGTGCAGCTGTATGGATTGACTACGATCAAAGTGGAACTTTTGATGCTAATGAGTTGGTAACAAATGGATATCTTGGAACCAACCCGGCAACGTATACTTCAACTGCTAATATTCCCTTAACTGTCGTTAATGGTACTACCAGAATGCGCGTGAGATGTGCTTTCGCTCAAGATCCTATTAACTTGGGGCCATGTGCAAACACTACATACGGTGAAACTGAAGACTACCTCATCACTTTTACAGGAGGGGTTGATCCATTAACTTATAACTGGACCCCATCAACTTTCCTTAACTCAACTAATAATGACACAGTTATTGCCGGCTCAATGACAAACAGTACGGACTATATTGTTAACGTAACCGCCGCTAGCGGATGTCAGGCAGTTGACACTATTAATGTAATTGTAAATCCATTACCAACTTCTCCAGTAATTTCCGACACTGTAATATGTTCGGGTAATTCTACAACTCTTGCAACAAGTGGTATCGGAACAATCAGTTGGTATGATGCTCCTACCGGTGGTAATTTCATCGCCTCTGGTAATTCTTACTCAACTCCTTTGCTTTCTAATTCTGTATCTTATTATGTGCAAGACAGCACTGCTGGTGGTTGTGCGTCTTTGAGAGAACAAGTTGACGTTACTGTTAACCCAACACCTGTTGTTTCGCTTGGACCTGACAGTACGCAATGCGG
>JBKCIQ010000165.1:0-5154 GCA_046302135.1 Bacteroidota bacterium
AGCGGATGAAAACATCTGGAATTTCAATTGCTCTGAAAGTAAAACCTTCAGAAGCTACTCTGTACCAATAATCAATATCCTCATGACTCCTCAAATTTGTATCAAAAAATCCAACTTTATCTATAACATATTTTCTTAAAATAATAGAGGAGCCTGAACCGGTGATTGGATTTTCTTTAATGAAATCAAGTAAATTTAAATTCTTAAAATTATGTTGAGATTCAATAATTTTATCATCAACCAGCCTTTTTCTATGACTAAAAACTACATCTACATCATGTGAGAAAAAAACTTGCATTTGATTTTTTATTTTGTTTTCGGACCAATAATCATCGGAATCTAAAAAAGCAACAAAATCACCTTTACACACCTTAATGCCTTCATTTCTTGATGAGGATAAACCCCCATTAGTTTTTCTAATTATTTTCAAACGTGAGTCTTTTATTTTTGACAAAAACTCAACTGAATTATCCTCCGATCCATCATCTACTACTATACATTCTAGGTTTGTATAGGTTTGCCTTAATACACTTTCAACTGCATCAAAAATAAAATCCTGATTGTTGTAATTAGGTATTATAACTGAAACTAAATGATCCATTTCTCAACTATTTTCTTAAAATGAAAAAATCAAAAACGTTCCGCTCAAATATTCAAATAAGATCCAGTTTCGAAAATTCGCGGATTTTTACGGTACAAAAATTTTTTGTAAAATCTCGGCGAAATATTAATTAAAAAGCGGGAAAAGTAAAACCAAGCATTATTTCCCAAAGGAACTTTATATAATTTAATGATATCAAAAAAATAAATGTCAATAGGCTTATCAACTCGCTCCGCAACAAATCTTGAAATTAAATCAAACATAATTTTTTTTTTTGTTTCCTCATTTATCGACTTAAAAACCATCTTTTCCAAAGCCCAGATTACCTGCTTACTGGCATTTAAATCAACAGTTGTAGATTGACTTGAATGTCTTCTATAATAAAATGTTCTTTCATTAATTCCAAGAAAATTACAACCAGCATCTGCGAGTTTTATCCATAATTGATAATCTTCTGCGTTCTGAATCTCTTTATCCTCTGTGAATCCACCAACCTCAAAAAAACATTCTTTCTTCATCATTACCGATGAGAGTGGTATTCTATTCCTATTTAGCAAAAGCCCAAGAAAAGTCAAGCCTGTAAATAAACCTTGAATCACATTTCTTTCTGTAACGCTTTCCTTGCCGGTACCTCCTTCAATACACCATCCTTGGGTAAAAACTAAATCTGGATTTTGCTTTTTAAAATAGTTAATTTGAATTTCTATTTTATTTGGATGGTAGAGATCATCTGCATCAAGAAATGACAAATAATCACCAACTGCATGCTTAACTGCATTATTTCTTGCACAGCCCTGCTTTTTATTTTCCTGATAAAAATATTTTACTCTTTTATCTTTCAAAAAAGGTGAAACAATTTCCCTAGTCTTATCAGTAGATCCGTCATCTATAATGATTAATTCCCAATCGGGAAAAGTTTGAATCAAAACTGAGTTTATTGCTTCAGCAATAAATTCTTCTGAATTGTAAGCAGGCATTATAACACTTACAATTGGACTATTCATTTGCTGACAATATTCCGAAACTTTTAATACCAAAAATCTTTTTCAACTTTTCCAAAATAAAACTCAAAATTTTAATTGGTAATTTTTTGTATCCACTTTTTACAAAAACATTAAAACGAAAAAAAAAATAATTCAAGTGATACCGTATTTTGTACATCAAACTTTTTTCACTTAAATAATTACCAGTTACCAAACGCCATTCCGGAGTAAATTTTTCAAATGAATAAGCTGAACCTGACTTGGACTCGGGATGAATAAGATAGTTTGAAAGGATAGCATCTGATTTAACGAACCTTGTTAATTTTGTCATTTGTAGCCAAAAATCCAAGTCCATTGCATAGTTTAAATTCTTATTAAGTAAATTAGTTTTATCCTGTATATTTTTACTCCAAAATATTGAAGGTTGAGGAGGAAGAAAACCACCTTTCCAATATTCTAAAAGCGAATCTTCATCCATGTTTTCAGGAATAATAACCTGGTCTTTTTTAATGTTTCCAATTTTATCAACCTTATAAATATTACAACCACCATAAACAAGACCTACTGTGGGATTTAAACTAAAAATATCTAAAACTTTTTTTAAAGCACCCGGCTCATAATAATCATCTGAATTTAACCATGCAATGATACTACCGGTGGCTTTTTTTAACCCTTTATTTATAGCGTCAGCCTGACCATTATCAACTTCACTTATCCAATAAGTTAAATAGGCTTCATATTTCTTTATAATATCAACAGAACCGTCTGTACTACCTCCGTCAATAATAATATACTCCAAATTAACATCCTTTTGATTAATAACAGACAAAATAGTTTTTTCAAGATACTTTGCTTGGTTAAAAGACGGGGTTATAATAGAAAATTTTGTCATCAAAGTGTCGACATCACGGATTTTATTTCATTTTCACTGTATTTACCATATTTTTCACTCTTAAGGAATTTAAGTATATCAATATAACTTTTAGACTGACCCAAAAATGAAAAAAATTTACTGATTAATTTGTAAGAAAAATCATTACTATTTAAATTTTCATTCATTAATTTTTCAAATAAGTCTGCATACTTTGAACCTGATTCTTTATAAATTTTAAGTAGCTCCAATTGTCTAGAATTGCCACCTGTACCGGTTTTATGTTTTTCGTGTATTCGGTAAACAGATAAAACCTTTTTTCCCGAATAAAAAGAAACGCCAAGGGATTTAGCACGCAAAAACCACTCCCAATCAAAACCAAAATTTAGATCTTCCCGCAAAAAACCCACCTCCTCTAAAGTAGGTCGATTCCAAAAAGTAGAAGGTTGAATAATGTAATCAAATACTTCAAGTTCTTGTAATTTATATTTTCCTACATTACTTACATAAGTACTAGGAATACCATTTTTATATTGCAAATGGATACAATTCAAGTAATGTATTGTAGGACCAACAAATTTATTGAACTGCTCAGACATGTAATTTAATGATCCTGGCAGATAAAAATCATCACTATTAAGCCACGCGATAATACTACCTGTAGACATTGCAATGCCTTTATTTATTGCGTGACTTTGACCATTATCTTTTTCACTTACCCATTTTGAAATAAATGATTCATATTTTTTAATCACATCCAAAGTTTGATCAGTACTGCCACCGTCAACAATAATATATTCTAAATTGGGATAATTCTGTCCAATTACTGACTGAATAGTCTCTTCAATGAATTCTCCCTGATTATAACTCGGAGTAATGATTGAAATCTTGGGATAGCTCACCTGATTTCTCTGATAAAATATTTAATCAAATAAAGATTATTACTCAAAAACAAATGCATTTTTTTTCCAATTAAATACAATTGCGGGTGGACAATTCAATATTTCATTTTTAATTTTTTGTTTTTTATGCCTATTTAGGTTTAAATTTAAAAAAGAATACTGATTCCTTTTGCCAAGAAAATTTAAAGCTACTATTTCTTCTTCAGATAATTTAGTCAATCTTTTATCGAGCGACTTTTTTACTTCAGAATTATAATCCTTCATTTTATCAATGCTTAATTGGTTTTTCGACCTCATCCTGAATGCACCCAAAATTGTTTTAGTACAATATAATCTAGCAAAATCAAAAAAGCGAAGCCACAATTCATAATCACCAGCATACTTCAAATCAGTGTTTAGTTTTGAGCCAACTTTTTCCCACAAGCTTCTTCTCCAAAAAGTTGATTCTTGTTGAATGTGATCAGTATCATTCATGTAAAAATCAAACTTTGACCATTTCCTGAATTGTCTCACATATACAGTTCTGTTTTTTTCATCTATTGCGGAAGGTATTCCTTGCAACCATTCAACTTCTGGAAACGAAGAAAAGATTTCACTAACAACATTAAATGATCCGGGGTGATAATAATCATCTGAATTAATCCAAGCCATTATTTCACCTGTCGAATTTTCAAAACCTTTTTGAATTGCATCATACATTCCTGAATCCTTTTCGCTGATCCAATAGGAAAAATATTTTTCGTATTTTTTTATAATATCCAATGATCCGTCATCACTGCCACCGTCAATAATTATGTATTCTAGATTCGGATAATTTTGAGACAATACAGAATTTATGGTGTGTTCTAAATATTCTGCCTGATTATAAGAAACCGTAACTATAGATATTTTAGGTGAATTAATCACTGATAGTTGTTATTCAAAAAAAACTGATGATCCTTTCGTAAGAAAGTGATATCGCATTGCCAAAAAATATTATCCTTTGGTCTATGCATTATATCCACTATATCCGCAGTCCTAAAACCTAATTTATCCATATGACTTATCATCTCATTATAGAGTAAACAGTCAGCAGAAATTCGAAAATTATAGCATTCCATTATAATTACATCTGTTCTACTTAAAACTTCCTTTGCTCCTTCTAAAATCGGCAATTCGAAACCATGAGTATCAAATTTTATAAGATATCTGCCATCTATATTTCGTCTTTTTAACTCTGAATCTAAAGTCACAAGATCAACCTCTCTTCTGTTGCCTGGCGTATTTGAATCGTAAACACCACTACCATCCAAATCTTGAGTAACAACAAAACTAACTTTACCCTCTTTATCTCCAACAGCAGAATATACAGGATGAATATTATTGTATTTTTCAGATAAAATTTTCAAATCACTCTGTCTTTCCGCCAATGGCTCAAACAAAAAAAACTTTGCGTTGGGAAAATAATTTATTGCTTTTGCAGTCCATGTACCAGCAGCTGCTCCCAAATCAATTACCACCTCAGGATTAAATTGATTTAATTTTAAACGCCTTAAGGTTTGCTGCATTGTTTCAGCTGTATTTGAAACATTATTGAACCCACCCTTTCTCCTGACCTCAAGGCCGATCAAAGAAAAAATTTTATGAATTATTTTTTTCATTAGTAGAAACAAAGACTGGTGTATGTAAAAAAATCAAAGCAAGTAAAGTATTCTTAATTTTAAAGTTTTAATTTACCTTATACTTTAGAATAAAATCATCAATATCAAAAAACATCCTCTCGATATCTTTCAATTTTTCATCAGGAAAATCCCACCA
>JBKCIQ010000166.1:0-10785 GCA_046302135.1 Bacteroidota bacterium
TGAACTAATTTCATTTCAGGATTACAACCAACATCAAACTCCAAATCAATTGCTGTCCATACAATCTGACTATCTTCACCACTACTTAAATTTTGACCCTTCCTTCCGACAGCGTTAATTTTTCCCTGAAGAAATTTTTCAGAATATATTTCAAAAATATCTTTTCTTATGCACATACCACTACCGCTTGGATGGTAATTATTCCACTTCCTTTCTCTTCCAAAAATTACTTCTTTCAGTTTCTTTTCTTGGAAAACATATCTATAATTTCTATCAATAATTCTATGAACAAAATCAGAAAAATTAACACTTATATCACCCGGACCCCAAACACCACACGAAGGAAATTTTTCAATTGACTTAAAGAGTTGAGATAAATAATTTTCATCTAATTCATTATCATCATCAACATAAACTAGCCATTCTGATTTTGCCAATTTAAACCCACAAATACGTGCGTTAACAAGACCAGGATTTAATTCTTTAATATAACTAACGGTAATATTTTTTTTATTGTTTTTATAAAACAAAAAAATATCATATGAAACATTATTAGATGAATTGTTATCAACTAAAATAATTTCAAAATCAGGGTAACTTAAATTTATAAGCGCATTAAAAATATCTTTGAGCCTTTTTTGAGGAGGATTATAGGTACATATGATTAAACTAAATTTCAATTTAAAAAAACTTTCTTGTATTGATCTTTAATGTTAAGGATATCAAATTTATCATACGCAAGTTTACAAAGCTTCTTCTTATGGTTGCGCAATTCCAAATCTGATTTAAATTTGTTTATTACAGAAACATAATTTTTCATCATTTGTTCAGCACTTTCAATTCTTATTACCTCTCCCGCCAATTCATTGGAGACTGAAATCATATTTTTAATTTCTGCATGGTCATTTGCAATAACCGGAACAGACCAATACAATGATTCAGCAACCACTGTAGGTACACTTTCACCTTCGAAAAAGGTAGGAAAAACAAAAAGATCCATTAATTGATAACAAGAAAAGTAATCCTGAAAATTATTCGCATATTGAAATAATATTATTTTTTGGTCATTTGCATTTTTTACTGTGCTTTGAATATATTCACCTTCTCCAACTAACAAAAGTCTAAAATTATCATTGCCTGTAGATAGTATTTTAAACACATTAATCAAAAACTCCCATCCCTTTTCAGGAATTCCCCTGGAAACCATTCCCAAAACAAAAACCTCATCATTGGAAAATATTTCCTCTTTAGACAAATTTTGAATTTTAAAATTATGCGGATCCATACCGATATAAATTTTATTAACACCCAGGCACCGCTTTACTATGTGTTCAGATATTGCATGATAATTTTTGTCGGCAGTATAGATAATCCTTGGCCTTTTGTCTAACAATAAATTTATTTTTAAAACGGTTTCGTCCCTTTTTTTGTTTAAATACAATTCAAACTCACCGTGCAAGGTTAAAACAAGAATAACAGAACTCTCCAAAAGTTCACCACATAAAAAATCTGACTCCGACATTTGACTATTAACCAAATGAATATTTCTTTTCTTAATAGTTTTAAGAAAAACTCTATTACTATACCATTTCCTGAAATCAAATTTAAAACCTAGCCTTTTGATTAAACCGTTAAATTTTAAAATTAAAAATCTTAGTAATTTATTTTTCGAGTAATTAATAATTTCAATTTTATCATCACAAAAAGAATACAAAGAATCCGATGAATATTCAGGGTTCTGATCATAAATACAAACAGTGAAATCGGGATCTTTTGAAAATGCATTCGCCAGATTCAATACGAACATCTGAGCACCTCCTATAGAAAGATTGGTAAGCGAGAAGAGTACATTCATTATTTTCTTATTCCTGTAAGAATAAATGTTTTGTGCCAGGATAATGGACCTTTTTTCAAAGGTAAAATCTCCATATCGCCTTCAAACATATTTTCAAGATCTTTCCTTATGTATGGGTCATAAACAAAATCTTTACCCAATAATTTCCTTATTTTGTTTTCTATTCGATTAAAAAAATATGCAGCAGATCTTCCGCCAACCTTTGAATTATTATGTTTTAATTCAAGATATCTTGAATATTGCACAGTCTCAGACTGATGATAAATTCCGGAAATATTAAAATACTTTTCAAAAGCAGACTCAAACTCATGGAATGATAGCTCGGAAGGATGAAATGGATTAATGTTCCCAGCACCGGATAATCTTTCCTTGTTTGGAGTACTACAAATGAAAATACCACCGGGCTCCAATACACTACAAACTTTAAAAATAAATTCTTCAGGTTGAGATAAATGTTCAATTGTTTCAAAACTAATCACAACATCGAATTTCTCATTTAGTTGATCAATTCTCATGCAATCATGGTTCTTGAACGAAACATGAGTTGCTAAATATCTTTTTGCGTAATCTAAAGCTTCCGGAGAAACATCAATACCTAAAACAGATTTGGCACCACCTACTAAATGCAATAAACTTGAACCATAACCGGTGCCGCATGCTGCATCAAGAACCTTTTTATTTTTTACATACGATGAAAAAAATTGATAACGCTGTTCGTGCTCAAGACCAAATTGATCCCAACTTTCGGTATCCGGAACAACCCGCTCAACAACATCTTCCTCAACCTTTGACATTTTAAATTTTTTATAAAATTAGAAAAATTAAAGAAATAAACATCAATGAATACAACGTCAAAATCAGCTAAATAAAATTTCTATTGATGCTTACCATGATCTTTTAATAACTTCATCTTTAATTATGTAGGCAAGTCCATTTTCAGTTTTGTGTATCCTGTCAGTTAAGCCGTTACCTGAAAGATAATCATGCACAGCCCTAGAACACCCTTCCCAAAAATAATAATCATCAAGAATAATTATTCCTCCATTTACAACCTTAGGGTAAAATTGCACCAGACACTCCATGGTTGAATCATACCAATCTCCGTCTAATCTTAAAACAGCAATTTTTTCTACTCCAGATGTCGATAAAGTATCTTTGAACCAGCCTTTAACTATATGAAATTTTTTTGTTCCTGATAATCTCATTGCCTGCTCGGCATATTTAACATCTGCACTACAGTTATCAAAATAATGATCTCCCGATTTATTTTTCTGCCAGTTCCTTGCTTCTGTCCCATCAATAGTCTTTGCTTCAGGCAACCCTTCAAAACTATCGAAAAGGAAATACTCTTTCGAATTACCAGCTATTTCAGTCATCGCAGCAATCATACCTCCCCTCCAAACTCCACATTCTACAATAGCACCATTTATTTCAGAAAATTTTTCAGTCAAAAATAAATTATCGTGAAATGCCATTTCCGGAATCATTGTAAACTCAGAATATTTCCGATAAATTCTGTGAAACCTAAAATAATTTTCACGTTTTATGTGGTCCTCAATAATGAACCTTGAAATCCTTAATCCGAAAAAACGAAAAAAACTGTATACAAACTGCTTCATCATTCCCTATACTTTATAATTTGTGCCGGAACTCCTCCAACTATGGCAAATTCAGGAATACTTTTATTTACAACACTACCGGCAGCCACAATAACTCCTTTAGATAACTTAACTCCAGGCAGAATAACTGCGTGTGAACCTATCCAAACGTCATCTTCAATAATAATTGAGTGTTTTGTATAATCCCATTCACTATTGATAATTAGTTGATCCTTACGAATTCCGTGATTTATACCAATTAAAGAAACATGTTGAGATATCAAACAATTTGCACCAATTTCAATTTTACCACCAGCCGCCCTTATGTTATTAAACTCCCCTATGTAGGTATTTTCACCAACAATGAATGATGACAATTTTTTTGTACTATTTTCATTTTGAACAATAACTAAAGTATTTGCACCAATAATAACGTTATTTTTAAAATTAATAGCCGACTCATCTTCAATTTCCAATATTGAGTCTTGATGAATTCTACAAGAGAACTTTTTGTTCAACCTCTCGATTTGTTCCAATCGTCTATTTTTAGTCCTTAAATAGCTTAAAAGTGCGAACATAGTTAAATCAGGTTAATGATTGGGTCTCCCATTTTGCATCCTCCAAATATGAACAGACATCAGGTTCAAAGGCAAAGTCTCTATGCATGTTAAGCATTACAATCTCAAATGGACAAACATTTTGCACCTTATCGTAAACCTCTCCTCCCGGCGGTCCCGAAAGGTAAAAATTAACCAGGTATTTCCCCATATAAAGTTTAAAAGAAGGTATGGTGCAAGAAATTATAATTTTTTCTCCCACATGCTTATTTACAGGAATATCATTTGAATTTACCCAAAGATGGACAACTCCTTTGCCCCTTACATCAGTGATGTGAATGGAAAGCCACGTTGTGGAGCTAAGCTGATTTGATGGCATTGAAATAGTCACTTCCACCGTGAATTTTTCTTTAACGGCATGAACATTATCCGGGTGGGAGGTTTTAAGTTTAGCTGAATTTATTACAGGAAATTCATTAGCTATTCTATTATTCAAATATTCAAGATTTTTTCTATGTTGCAAGAAATATTCAGCAATAACATTAGGCGTAGAGTCTATTGATTGAACCATTCCTTTATCCAACAATACACATTTTTTAGTGAAAACAGACAAAGCATTAAGATCATGGCTTACAAATATTACGGTTCTTCCACTCTTACTCACTTCATTCATCTTTCCTAAACATTTTTTCTGAAATTCATAATCTCCAACTGCGAGTATTTCATCTATAATTAAAATTTCATTCTGTAAGAATGCAGCAACAGAAAACGCCAATCTAACTTGCATACCACTACTGTAATGCTTAAGTGGAGTATCAATGAATTTTTCGACACCTGAAAATTGAATAATATTATCCAGATTATTCATGATTTCTGATCTCTTCATACCCAAAATTGACCCGTTAAAGAAGATGTTTTCTCTGCCGGTAAGTTCGGGATGAAATCCAGTACCCACCTCCAATAAACTTGCAACGCGCCCTCTGCAAATAACACTTCCGGAAGTTGGTGGAGTAATTTTTGAAAGAACTTTCAATAAAGTTGATTTTCCTGCTCCATTCTTTCCAATTATACCAATTGACTCTCCCTTTTTAACGTTAAAACTAATATCTCTTAATGCAAAAAAATCTTCTGTTTTAGATTTTCTGCTTGAAAAAAAAGAGGTAATAGAATCTCTTATGCTCAGATAAGATCCGGTTTCTTTATTAATTCTGAAAGACTTGCTTACAGATTTTATTTCAATAATAGGCTTGCTCAATTTATGCTAAATCTGCAAAATAACTTTCTGTTTTTCTGAAATAAAATATACCAAAAAAACAAAATACTAGGTTCACAAAAACACTTATAGAAATCAAATAAATATCGGGTTGATAATTAGCTAAATGAGATCTGAATAATTCAATTGGGGCATACATTGGATTTAGTGACACAAGAAAATTTAAATAAACTGAATCAAAGGATAAGACGTAAATAACAGGAGAAACAAACAATAAAAATTGAATAAGAAATGGAAGTAAGTACCTAAAGTCGCGGTATTTAATATTTAACGACGAAATGATTATACCTAGTCCAAGAGACGCTGAAAATGTCAAAATGATTGAAAGGGGTAAATAAATAAAATTAAATACATTAAAGTCCGGTTTGTAAAAAATCAAAATAATTATGTAAAGTAAAAATCCTACGAATAAATCGATGGTGGCAGAAAGAACAGAGGATACAGGTATAATCAGACGAGGAAAATAAATTTTTTTAATGATTCCTGCATTTGAAACCATCCCATTTCCTGCATTCGTTAACCCACTTGAAAAAAAATTCCAAAGAATAAATCCTGACATAAAAAATACAGGATATCCTATTTTACCAATAGAATTTTCAAGTCTCGCACCTAACACGAAAGTGAAAATCAGCATTAACATGAGTGGTTGCAATACTACCCACAATACACCTAAAAAAGTTTGCTTGTATTTTATTTTTAAATCCCTCCAAACAAAGAAGTATAATAACTCTCGGTATTTCCAAAGTTCACCTAGGCCCCATGAAAATTTGGAAACAGGCTTTATTTCATATTCAATTTTGTCGTAATTCATGTAACCTAATAGTAACAAAATTAATCCTTTTTAACCGATTAATACGCAGTAGATATATCAATATTTACGAATACACACCTAGCTTATTTTTAAATGTAATTTTTAGTAATTTTATTATATAATAATCAAAGGGGTGCTATATATTGATTCAAAAAACTGGAATTTAAATTGCATATTAATTTTATTTCTTTTCTGCACTCTAAATTTTTTTAGCCAATCATCCACAAACTTCAGTCCTAACACAATACCAGGCTTAAGGCTTTGGCTAACCGGTGATAGCGTTTACATTAATAATTCTGGTCAAGTTGATACATGCTATGATCTTTCTTCCGTTAAAAATCATGCAATTCAACCCATTAACGCAGACCAGCCTTTATCACTCTTTTCTCCAAAACTAGGTCATCGTATACTAAAATTTGACGGTCAGAACGATTTCATGTATTTCCAAAATATAAGCGATGTCAGAACCATATTTTGGGTCCTTAAAGAGGACAGCGATGCTATCTCATTCGTTAAACCAATAATGGGACATTCTTCTAATTATGACTTCTTTAGAGGGTCTAATAAAGAATTTTGGCACCCAACCAATACCAGTTCTTCAATAAGAAACGGAGTATTGAGATTAAATAAAACTGACACAACCGGAATAACTGCGAAAATACCCAATGAATTTTGTGTAGTAAGCTTACTAACAACAGGAAATGTTACAACAGAATACATCTCAAACGATCGTAATTTTGCAGGAAGATTTTGGGATGGAGATTTTGCAGAAATCATAATCTACAATACACCTTTAACTAATTCTCAAATAGACTCAGTTGAAAATTACCTTTTAAATAAATATGCAACACCCATAAATTTAGGCTCGGATCAGATATTGATAAATAACTTCTGTAACATCAATTTAGATGCAGGCCCAAACAAAATAAATTATCAATGGTCCACCGGGGAACAGACCCAATCTATAACAGTTACGCAAAGCGGAACATATTGGGTATCTGCTAAAGATCTATTCGGAAGAACAACCTCTGACACCGTTAATATCAGTATTACACGACCCAGCTTTAATCAAGTAGCAGATACTGTTGTTTGCGCACAAAACTTTACATGGAATACCAATCTTAACAAGTCTATTTTTAACTTTATTTGGTCTGATGGAACACTGGATTCGCTTATCCAAGTTAGCAGTAGCGGAAATTATCATGTTAAAATAACCGACACCCTTGGATGCTCATTTCAATCCGACACCGTACATCTTACAATTGATAATTTTGCTCAAAATTCAACTTTAGGACCTGACACTAGTTTTTGCGGCACACACCCAATTTATATCAATAACATAAACAATCCCGGAATCAGTTATACTTGGAATGACTTAAGCAACAATGACTCACTGCAAATTAACTCAACCGGGAACTATTGGGTTGAAGCCTTGAATTCGAATGGTTGTATATTGAAAGACAGTATTTACATTGTTGTAAATCCCATACCGGTTTTCGATCTTGGAAATGATACAACCGTTTGCTATAAGGACACCTTAACACTACAAACTAACTTGTCAAATTGCACTTTCCAATGGTCAAACAACTCTTCCGGCTCAATCCTAAATGTAGTAGATCCAGGAAACTACTGGCTTAAATCGACCAATGGTTTTGGCTGTATTTATAATGACACCATAAAGATTGAAATTGATACTACATTTAAATATTCAACACTAGGAAATGATACGGGATTATGCTCCGGAAACGAAATTTTTCTTTACAACACTTTTTCTAGTTCAGGTTTAACCTACTTGTGGTCTGATGGAAGTAATAACACCACATTACCAGTACAAAATCCAGGAATCTATTGGATAAAAGCTACAAACACTAAAAACTGTATTATAAAAGATACCATCTCAATAACAATTAACGGTGTAGCCCCAAATGTTAGTTTTTCTTCAGGTAATATTTGTTTTGGCGTTCCAATTCAAATTTTAAATTTAAGTACTCCTGCCCCAGGTGATACCATAATTGAATATTTTTGGGAATTAGGAGATGGAAGTACTGACACATTAATCAATGTTTCACATCTTTATGCTGATACCGGATCATACCTGATAAATCTTACCGTTACTTCAAACACTGGATGTAAAAATTCTGTTAATAACACCATTCAAGTTTTTCCAAATCCAATTTCTAATTTTTATGTTTCCGGAAATCTTTGCAGAAACACACTTACCGCTTTCAATGATTCAACAATTAATTCAGGATACCCAATTAATGGCTATCAATGGAATTTTAATGATCCTTCATCCGGAATCAATAATATTTCAAATCAACAAAATCCCGGACATTCATTCTCTACTCATGGACAGTTTGCAGTTGAATTATCAATTTCTGATATAAACGGCTGTTCAGATTCAATCACAAAAATTACTAACATACTACAGGAGCCATCCGCAGATTTTAATACCGGACTTACCTGTCAATTTGGAACAGTAAACTTTACCGATTCAAGTAACTTTTATGGACTTCAGGCACAGAAGTATTACTGGAATTTTTCAGGCGTTGAGGGAGATTCATTAAGTGCTGTAAACTATGTTTATACAGACACCGGAACGTTTACAGTAAAACATGTTATTCAATCTACCAACGGATGTTATGATACAATCAGTAAATCAGTCAAAATAAATCCAAAACCTACTGCAAACTTCTCCTATAGCGGAACTTGTGTAAATGACACTTTATTCTTGATGGATTCATCATTCGTAACAGGTGGTCTTATCAATATTTGGAACTGGAAAATAGGAAATCAAAATGTTTCAAACTCCTCACAATACCAATTAATGAACGTTTCAATTGATACAATTGATGTTACGCTAGAAATTGAATCTATTGATGGGTGCAAAGACACAGTTAGCAAATCGATTTATATATATCCATTACCTCAACCAACATTTGACTTTAATCCAACTGAAGGAGTAGCACCGCTTGATGTATTTTTCAATAATCAAACTACAGGAAATAATACATTTGTGTGGGATTTTGGAGACTCAGTGCAGAGCACACTAATTAATCCAATTCACCAATATAGTGACACAGGGCTTTTCCAGATTTCACTTCTAGCAACATCCTCTTATGGTTGTAAGTCGAAATACACTGATCAGATTTTGGTATATTATCCAAGATTGGATGTTTCAGCTATTGGTTTTGATCTGCAAACAACGGGTAATTTCACAAAAATAACAGGGCAATTCAAGAACGAAGGTACAATTGAAATCAATCACCTGGAATTATATGCAAGAATCGCTGATGGCTCATACATTAAGGAAGATTGGAATGGAGTTCTTCCCAAGGGAGGAGTTTTATCATATCAGTTCAGTTCCTCACCTTACCTTACAGGAAGTGAAGATTACCTTTGTATTGAAGCGAAAAATCCAAATCTTAATTCAGACCAGAATCTAAACAATAATCTTTACTGTAACAGTATTAGGTTAAATATTTTAGATGTTTTTGATTTATTCCCTAACCCTACGCAGGACGTTATTAATATTCCTATTAATTTTAACGGTAAAGATCAACTTGAAATATTTTTATACGACTCAGAAGGAAAAATTTTAAATAATATTTCATACCAAAATCAGGAAACCGGATTAAAATTTTTCAGTTTTAATCTTAAAAATTTATCTGAAGGCCTGTATTTTATTAAAACTAGGTTCAAGGATAAAGAATTTATAAAAAAATTTATAAAAACTAATTCTCAATAATTAATTCCAAGAAGAAAGATCGAGATTGGTAATTTCAGAAAGCTCTTCATTGTATGGCTTGAAGTACTCAGTTAAAAATGCTCTGGTGCTCTCATTCATTAATTTTTTCTGAACTTTCTTTTTATTGATATCACGTAGTTGGGTTCCGAGCCTTAAAGCAGAATTACCGGGTAATACTTTTTTTATGATTGATTTGAATTTATTTTCCTCAATTAATGTATTCTTAATTAAACCACTGAACAATAAAGATCGAGGAACCGAGGATTCATTATGAATTTCTCTTACTCGAGGATTAAAATTCTTTTGCACATCAAGTTCAGAGAAAATATTCTTAAGATAAAATAAAGGGTTATTTTTAAAATCTTCAAACAAAATCAACCTTACTTTTTCTTTCTCAAAATATTTATAAATATTTTTTAAGTGAAATGAATAAAAGCCAAACGAAATTAAAGCTTCAAACTGCCAGGTTTCTAATTTCAATTTACTAGAACCATTTATAGATTCAGGTATTTCATCAAAATTAAAATTTACTCGGTTATAAAGCTTTTCCATTAAATATGAAGAATATGCTCTATCAACAGGATTTCTTAATATAAAAATCAAACTGACATTTGGGAAATCCTTACTCAAACGCTGAAGACCAATTTCAGAGGTGTACAAATGTGCATGCTTACAAACTACTTTAAATGTAGTTTCATTTACCTGATTGAAATACTGATTATATATCTTATTAAAACCTAATTGATATTCATTTTTATCAAAAAAATAAGGAAATTCCTGAGAAGAATGAGTAATAATTTGAGGATGTTCGCCCAAATAATTTTTTAGGGAAGTTGTTCCTGCCTTTTGTGCTCCTACAATAAATAAATCCAATTTATGCATTTAATAATTTACCAATATTTAGTTTCCTAAATTACATATTTGATTTTAATCTCTGTTATCT
>JBKCIQ010000167.1:0-12886 GCA_046302135.1 Bacteroidota bacterium
ACCAAAAAAATTTTATTCATTGCATCTCACCGGCCAAATCGGTCCCCGAGTCAAAGATTCAGGTTCGAACAATATTTTAATTTTTTCAAAATAAATAATATTGAATTTAAATTATCCTACATCATAGATGAAAAAGACGACAAACACCTATATGAAAGAGGGCATTTTTTTCGAAAGTTCTTAATTCTTTTAAATTCAATTTACATCAGATGGAATGATTTAAAGAATCTGAAAAAATATGATTTGGTTTTCATTCAGAGGGAGGGATTAATGATTGGAAGCACATGGTTTGAAAGAAAGGTTAAAAAAATAGGCGTTCCAATAATTTTTGATTTCGACGACTCAATTTGGTTATTAGATACGAGCGATGGAAATAAAAAATTAGAATGGCTAAAAAATCCTAATAAAACAAAATTAATAATTGGTCTTGCTGATAAAATTATCGCAGGAAACTCGTATTTAGCAGAATACGCTTCAAGTTACAATAAAAATGTTCAAATTATTCCAACAACTGTAGATACAGAAAAATTTTATCCGGATCAGAGTAAAAGAAACAAAGAAAAAATTATAATAGGTTGGAGTGGAAGCATTACAACCATAAAACATTTTAAAAACATTGTGCCTGTTTTAGAAAAATTAAAGAAAAAATACGAGGGAAAAATTATGTTTCGGGTGGTTGGCGATGAAACATATATTAATGAAAATTTAAATATTAAAGGGGAGAAATGGACCTCCAACAACGAGGTTGAAACACTTAACTCATTTGATATTGGAATAATGCCACTACCTGACGATAAGTGGGCAAAAGGTAAATGCGGTCTCAAGGGTTTAACTTATATGTCGCTAGAAATCCCAACATTAATGTCTCCCGTTGGTGTAAATAATCAAATAATTAAAAATGGAGAAAATGGATTTTTATGCGATACTGATGAAGAGTGGATTAGTATATTATCTTCACTTATAGGAAACAAAGAGTTAAGAGATTCTATTGGTAAAAAAGCGAGATCAACTGTTGAGAAATATTATTCTGTGGATTCTCAAAAGGAAAATTATTTAAATGTCATTAATCAAACAATTCAACAGAATTAATTTCCTGGGAATTCAGGAAAATATGGGCTCTTACCTTTAGCGTTATTAAGAAAAAAATCATATAATTCCTTTTTCATAAACATCCACGCCAACTCGCTGTGGGCGTATTTACTGAAAGTGGTAAACAAAAGATTTTTGTCTGAGATTTCCTTAATCTTTTTTACAATAACATTCGACTCTGAATAAGGAACATCTTTATCGAGCAAACCATGAGCTATCCACAATGGAAGCTTAGATAAATTTAAGGCGTCTTTAATATTTCCACCACCGCAGAATGCAGCTGCTGCACAAAACTTCTCAGGGTACTTGCCTACAGTATGTAATGTTCCGTAACCTCCTAAACTCATTCCGGTAATCGAGATTCTATTAGTATCAACTCTATGAGATTTTATCACCTCATTAAGGCATGAAATTACTTTATCCGGATTCCATCCTTCTCCATTTTTAACTTGAGGTGCAATAATAATGGCAGGAAAAGATTTACCTCGGTCAACCTCATTAATTAGTCCGTATTTTCTAACAAGACTAAGGTCGGTTCCGCTTAAACTTCTTCCGTGTAAAAAAATAAAAACCGGCCACTTATACGTAGAATCCTTATTGTAATTTTCCGGAGTGTACAACAAATAGTGATAAGCCGCCTTAGTTTTTTCTATTGCAGTTACTTTTGCTTTTTGAGCGAAGATTATTGAAAAAACAAAAACAGATAATATTAAAAAAAAATATTTTCTCATTCGATTAAAAAACTACAAATCTTATTTCCTCTAGCAGGCTGTATTATTCTGTTACCCCAGGCAATTGGTGAGGACTCAAAAGTATAACCCATTGCCTCTTTGTAAATAATTTTACCTGATAAACCATCTACCAAATATACGTTTCCATAAACGTCAGGAAAATAAACATAAGGATTTCCAGATTTATCATACAATGCAATTGGTGATACCCAACTATAGTTATCTAATGGTATTTCGTATACCAATTGACCTGTGTTGATATTTAAACAAACAAAAACTCCTTTGCCGCCTTTTGGAGTCCTAGAAAAAATAGTCCATACCAAATGCTCCGCCTTGTTCCGTCCGATACATGGAGTACTCAACATGCCACCATTGTTAGTTTTAGGCGAGGTCACGGAATAACATTTTTTTTCATACTGCCATTCTAACTTGCCGGTAAGGCCATTAAGTTTTCTCAATGCTCCAATACCTTCACCTCCTTGTTTATCAACTTCGTTTCCTACAAAAATATACGGAACACCCTCTTTTAATTGTATTGCAGGTGAAGCGTCACTGTCATCTTTGTTAAAATAGTGCCAACGTGCTTTCATGGTTCTAACATCGAGACAAAAAATATTTCCTCCGTTATCTGTAAAGTAGGCAAGATTCCCTATTGCGGAAGGACTTGATTCAAGCCCCTGGTGTTTAGTGTCTTTAGATTTATATCTGAACATTGAAATTGAATCTATTTTTTCAGTTCCAAGAACACCTCTGTAAATTACACCGGATTCTGTTGGCCAAATGAAATTTTTTGTCTTGTAATCAATTAATGGTGAGGCATCACAAGCCCCCCAGCTTCTGTAAGCAAAATCATTCGGCATTTTTTCCTCGTGAATCAATTTATTATTTTTTAAATCAAAACAACGCCAAGCAAATCCACCTCTGTGCGGAACACCTTGACCGACCATTAAGAACTCTTTGTTTTTACAATCAATGCTGGGTGTACCTTTAATTGGATTTTTAATATAAAGCGGAGCTCTAGTCGCTTTTCCTGTTTCAAATTCTATAAAATAGACTCTTCCGCTCAATGACACTTGAATAATTTCTTTTAAACTTTTTCTTGATTTAAACTCTGGTTTTAATGCATCTATACTTTTAATCTCTTCCTCTTTCCAATTAACAACCAAAGGCTGACCTGTCCATCCTGCTCCTCCACCCCATGTACCCCACTTGCCACTCATGGAATCTTGGGCAGTTTTGAACTCCCATGATCTTAATATTTTCTTTGGTGAATAATTGAGCTCACCCCTCACAGGAGAATTTCTCAAATTACCGCCTCTAAAAGTGAATATACCATCTGGATTAAATTCATCAGAGTCAAAATTTAAATTATTAAATCGTGAGTCTCCATTACTTTTTGGCTCAATATAAAATGAAGTATCTAGCAACTCATCGAAAAAGTAGTTTGCAACTTTTACTGTAGAATCCGGGTTATTGTCTGGTAAACTTAGTTTTATAGTTTCTTGGTTTGCTGATTTACTGCCACAGGAATAAATCAAAAAAATGGATAAAACCAATAAGATTTTGAAAGCTGTTAAAAAAAAATTTCTTTTCATAAAATTGGTTGCGAAAATAGAAATTTAGAACTAAATCATTTTAAAAATTACCTAAACTATTAATTTTCAAACATTTAAAAATAATCCAAAATCATTTTAAATCAATTTTTTTGATGACAAGATGTTTTTTGAACATATTTTTGCTAATTTTGTTGAAAACTTTATAAACACATGTTTCAAATATTAAAAAACTTCGAGGAAAAATACGGCAGTTTGAAAAAAAGAGGACTGAAGATCGAGGGGCTCAACATGATAGACCCGAAGAGAAAAAAACATGTGATAATAATTTCTAAGCCTTTTTTGTTTGACAACAGAAGCCTGCCAAAAGTTTACGAAGGACTTGAAATTAAAGCTAAAATTGAAGGTGATTTACCCGAAGAATTTAAACCAAAAGCTGGTCAAAAAGAATATACCTGGGCTCCTAAAAAGTTTGAAAAGTTTGTGGACCGTTGCTCTACTGAAATTAGAAAAAAATTAAATAATCCGGAAATGAGCAGATCAGAAATGTTAGACGCTTTGGCATTCGGTAATTTTGAAGAGCATAAGAAAAAGTCACTCCAATTAATGGAGGAAGGAAAAATCCCCCCATTCGAGTTAAACTAATTCTCTTTCTAATATCCAATCAGAAAGATTCGTTTTTCGAATCATTGTTGTTTTACAGTTTTTCGTTTACATTTGTTTACGCTTTACACGAATGAAAAAGTTAATATTATTTCTTTCTTGTGCTAGTATTCTTTTTAATGGAAGAGCGCAGCAACTATCTAGGTTTATAATTGAAAATCCTGCCGCCAGCCCATGGCAATATTATGCTGAAAAAATTTCCTCAACAAATGATGGTGGCTTGCTGATCATTAAAGCAACACCAAATACTTTAACTGGAGGTAATAACTTTTCTTTAATTAAAACAGATTCACTTTTTCAAGTTGTCTGGACAAAAGATTTGAATGGATTTCCATCCCAAGCTCAGATAAGTGAGATTGGAAATCTACCTTCCAGTAATGGGTATTACATTGTTGCAGATTTAAATGTTGTAGGATTTTCGAATTTAATTATCGAAACAGATTTATCAGGAAACATTACTTCATCTAAAAATTATTCTTTAGGCACAGGAGTACCCTACGCAAAATCTTCACTTAAATTTTTTCCAAATGGTGATAAGTTGTTATTTGGGTCCGATTTCAACAGCATGCGATTTGCAGTTATTGATACTACCGGTAATTTAATTAATTCATTTTCATTCGCAGGCGACAGCTCTTCTATAAAGAGTCCAGGAATGAACAGCAGGGTTTTAGGCGATTCACTTATTCTATTTACATCGAAATATGACAGCAGCGCTGTAACAGGGGTTTTAAGCAGAACTGGAAATGTTATTTGGACCAAAAGATTTTATTACCCCGGTTTATATGAACAGCCTAAAGCGCTTTTATTGTTAAGTGATAGTAATATTTTAGTTGGTGGTTCTTTTGTAAATGCAAATAACAGTTCCAACGGCTCTTTTATGATGAAGCTAGATCAAAATGGAAATTTATTATGGAAAAAAACCTACAGTTCTGCGTTATTCACAGGATTTACAATCAACGAATTAATTGAAAAACCCAATGGAAACATTATCACAAAAGATTTATTCGATGGAATTTTAATGGAAGTAAATGGTAACGGTGATGTAATTAAAACTAAAATCATAGATGGTAATAACATTAGGACCGCTCTATTCTCAAAAGGAGTATATGTAATTTGTAATAAATTTAATTCAACCATTTCCTCTTACAATCCTTCAATTCATAAAAGCGAATTAGACCTTAACAATGCTTGTCTGTTTGTTGATTACAGCGGAATGAATTCTAACCAAATTTCTACGTTACCGAACATACAAACCAATTACTTTATTTCACCAGTTAATTCTACAATGAATTCTCTAAATATTACTTCATTTAATTCAAACCTGAGTTATATATTGAATGATGTATGTTCGAATGTAGGATTTATGGGTAGCAACTCTATCATTAACAAAATTCAGGTATTCCCTAACCCAACAAAAGAATACGTAAATATAAACCTAGAGAATTATGAAATTTCTGAAATCAATTATTCTATTGATGATATTCAGGGTAAAAAAATATCAGAAGGTGTACTTCTTCTCAATGGAGGAACTACAAGTCTCAACTTAAAAAACATAACTCCGGGTTTTTATTCCATCAGTTTATATTCAGGAAAAAATATAATCGCTAAATCGAAACTAATTATTACTGATTAAGCAGAATGAAAATCTACCTGTTCATTCTTTTCCTTACGGTATTTGCGTTTCTGTCATGTAAAAAGGAAAATAAAGATTGTTTCGATCAAGAATTGCACAACCAACACCGCAACGACGCATGTACAACAGATTGCCCGGGTGTAATAGGTTGCGATGGAAAAACATACTGCAACGAGTGTGAAGCAAGGAGAAACGGGATTAGCGTTCAATAAGATTTTTTGAGAAGGCATAATATTTTAGAATACTGCATTTTTGTTTTTTATATTTGAAGATTATTTTTAAATAATGGAAAAAATTAAATTTGGCACGGATGGATGGCGTGCAATTATCGCAAAAGATTTTACCGTAGAAAATGTTGCACGCGTAACAGAAGCAACAGGAATATGGTTAATAAAGAATTTTGATAATCCTTCCGTTGTTGTTGGTCATGATTGCAGATTTGCCGGAGAATTATTTGCACAAACCGTAAGTAAAGTTTTAATTGCTCAGGGTATAAAAGTATTCCTTGCTAAAGATTTCGTTTCCACTCCAATGGTTTCACTTGGCGCTTTAAAGTATGGAGCTTCTTTAGGCATCATAATTACAGCCTCACACAATCCTCCCTCCTACAATGGTTACAAATTAAAAGGGCATTACGGCGGGCCGCTGTTGCCTGAAAAAATTCAGGAGATTGAGGATATTATTCCTGAAAAATGCAACATCAATTATGACTCAATTGATTTGGATCAGGAAACAAAAAAAGGAACTTTAGTTTACAGCGATCTTGAGACCTTGTATTTAAAACATGTTGAAGAGAACTTCGATTTAAATGCCATCAGAAATTCAGGTCTTAAACTAGCCTATGACAGTATGTATGGCGCTGGTCAGCGCATCATGAAAAGATTGTTTACTGACATCATACATTTGCATGACGATTACAATCCCGGCTTTCATGGACAGGCCCCTGAGCCCATTCATAAAAATCTGATTGAGTTTTCTAACCTCATTAAATCAAGAGGTGATGTTGATTGTGGGCTTTGTACTGACGGCGATGCAGACCGAATTGGTTTATATGACAGCAAAGGAAATTTTGTTGATTCTCATCATATCATTTTACTACTGGTAAAATATCTCGTAGAACATAAAAAGTTCAGTGGTAAGGTAATAACTGCTGTGTCAGTTACTCCTCGCATAAAAAAACTCTGCGATCACTTTGGATTGGAAAACATTACTACAAAAATTGGCTTTAAATACATCGCAGGCTACATGATAACGGAAGACGTTCTGTTAGGAGGTGAAGAGTCCGGTGGAATTTCCATTAAAGGTCACATCCCTGAAAGAGACGGAATATGGATGGGACTGACGCTATGGGAGTATATGGCAAAGACAGGAAAAAAACTGGAACAACTCATAGAAGATCTTTACAGCATAACCGGTGCGTTTTTTTACGAGAGAAATGATTTGCATTTAGATGAAAACACGAAAGAAAACATCGTAAGAAATTGTTCAGATAATAAATATTCATCCTTTGGCTCTTTTCGTGTGGAACAACTAGACACAACAGACGGATGGAAATACTTTTTCAGAGAGGATCAATGGCTAATGATCAGAGCCAGCGGCACTGAACCTGTTTTACGTCTGTACGCTGAGGGTAACAATGAAGCCGGAGCCAAAAAAATATTGGAAGAAACCAAGAAAGCTATTCTTTAATTCTACTGAAAAATTTTTCCGGGATTTAAAATTCCGTTAGGATCAAAGGTCTTTTTAATTCCTTTGAAGATTTCGAAATGTTTATTGGTCATCACCACATCCATGTATGGTTTTTGAACCAATCCAATACCGTGTTCACCACTGATGGTGCCACCTAAAGATTTACACAATTCAAAAATTTCACGAATGCCGTAAGGCAGTTTTTCATTCCAGATTTTATCATCTAAATCACCTTTAATGATATTTACATGAAGATTACCATCGCCGGCGTGACCATAACAAACCGAATGAAAACCATATTTTTTTCCAATTGATTTAACTCCTCTCAATAAAGCCGGGAGTTCTGCCCTGCGAACCACAGTATCCTCTTCTTTATAGACAGAATTCGACTTAACGGCCTCCCCTACTTTTCTTCTGATTTTCCACAAGGAAGCTTTTTGCTCAGCACTGTCGGCAAGTAAAATCTCATCACATCCATGCTCGTTCATAACCTCACTGATTACCTCACAATCCTGATATAAAACATCCTGATTGTTACCGTCCACCTCAACTAACAATAGAGCTTCCCACTCAGGTTTGATTGAAAAATTTACTTCACCGGCATATTTTATACTCCACTCAATCGCATCTCTTTCCATGAACTCCATTGCACTTGGTGTTATTCCTCTCCTGAAAACTGCAGAAACAGCGGCACATGCTTGCTCCGCAGAATTGAAAGGAACCAGCATCAACAAATCATGTTTAGGAAGAGGAATTAACCTAAAAACAATTTTAGTGATGATGCCAAGTGTACCTTCGCTTCCAACAAACAAGTGAGTCAAATTATATCCAGTTGAATACTTTAATGTGTCTGCACCGGTATTGATTATTTCACCGGTTGGTAGAACTACTTCCATATTTAATACATAATCTCGAGTAGTTCCATATTTAACAGCCTTGGGACCTCCCGATGAATGAGCAAGATTTCCGCCTAGAAAAGAAGAACCCCAAGAAGCAGGATCCGGAGGATAAAATAAACCTAACTTTTTTACTTCTTCCTGAAATGTGTAATTGATAACACCCGGTTGCACAGTTGCCTGTAAATTTTTTTCATCAATGTTTAAAATCTTATTAAACTTTTCCATCGAAATCACAAGACCTCCATGTACAGGAAGTGCTCCACCACTCAAACCTGTTCCTGCACCTCTGGGTGTTACCGGAATTAAATGATCATTACAAAGTATTAATAAATCAGATATTTGTGTTGAAGTTTCGGGACGAACCACCACCTCAGGTAAATAAATTAAATCCTCTGTTTCATCCTGACCGTATTTTTCAAGTTGCTCTTCGTCTGTGAAAACATTCTCCTCTTTACAGATTAATTTTATTTTGCCGAGAATATCAGAATTTATTTTATTGAATGACATGGAAAAATTATATTTGAGGTACTTCTCACAAAGATAAATACACATTTAACCTAAATAAAGGAATGTGGATAGAAAATAATAAACTTGAGAATGATACTAAAATTTGGAACGTATCTTGAATTAAAGAAATTCTAAAAAAATTAACCAACCATGAAACATTTTTTATTTTACATAATTATTTTCTCGTTTGCAGTTTTTCATTCACAAAATAACATCACACTCGAAGATTTGTACAAAAATGGAACTTTCCGACCTTCTTATTTAGGTGGATTCAATAGCATGAAAAGTGGGGAGCACTACGCTGATTTTGACGAGAAAGGGAATTTATGCAAATACGAATTCAAAAGCGGTAACAATGTTCAAACATTAATGAAAGCAAATGAACTCATTTATAAAAACAGCAACTTGAATCTAATAGATTACCAATTCAGTCCTGATGAAACAAAGCTCATGTTAAAAACAGCGAGTGAACCAGTTTACAGGAGATCAACAATAGATGAAAATTATGTAATGGATTTTAATTCTAAATCTGTGTTACCGGTTTCTGAAAAAGGCACACAGATGTTTGCTGAATTTTCTCCTGACGGAAAAAAAATCGCTTTTGTGAGAGACAATAATATTTTCATCAGCACCCCAGGTGAAAATGAAATTCAAATAACAAGTGATGGTGAATGGAACAAAATTAAAAACGGATGGAGTGACTGGGTTTATGAAGAAGAATTTGAATTTGCCAAAGCATTTTGGTGGAACTCAGACGGAGGTAAAATTGCATATTTGCGCTTTGATGAAAGTGATGTTAAAGAATTTTCCATGACAATGTATGAAGGATTGTACACCGATCAATACCGATTTAAATATCCTAAGGCCGGAGATGCTAATTCTTTAATTGATTTGATGGTTTATGATCTCCAAAGTGGTAAAACTGAAAAAATTGATTTAGGAAAAGAAACAGACATTTACATTCCTAGGGTAAAGTGGACTAAAGATCCAAATATTTTGTCTTATCAAAGAATGAATCGTTTGCAGAATTTAAATGAACTTTTTTTCTGGGATTGTAAATCAAAAACCAATCAAGTTGTACTTACAGAAAAATCTGAGACCTATGTAGACGTTCATGATAATTTAATTTTTCTTGATGGAAACAAAGGTTTTATCTGGACAAGTGAAAACGACGGATTCAACCACATTTATCAATATGATTTTAAAGGTAAACTCATCAATCAGATTACTAAAGGTAATTGGGACGTTACTGAGCTAAATGGTGTTGATGAAAAAGGGAAAAAAATATATTTCACTTCAACAGAAAATTCACCTACTGAGAGAGATCTATATTTATCCGGACTTGATGGGAAAAATAAAAAAAATCTGAGCAATAAAAAGGGAACTACTTCGGCAGAATTCTCCAACAACTTTAAATATTATTTTTCCACTTGGTCTGATGCCAATACACCAATGGAATTTGCCTTATACTCATCAGATGGAAAATTGATCAAAATGCTGGAAGATAACTCGAAGCTAAAGGAAAAAATAAAAAGCTACAACAACCAGCCTAAAGAATTTTTCAAATTCAAAACAAGCGAAAATATTGAATTGAATGGGTGGATGATCAAACCTAAAAATTTTGATCCTAATAAAAAATATCCGGTGTTCATGTATGCTTACGGCGGACCGGGTTCAAATAAATGTAATAATCAATGGGAAGGAGACAGGATGTGGCACGAGATGTTAAGTCAAGAAGGATACATGGTGGTTTGCGTTGACGGAAGAGGGACAATGGGGAGAGGCCGTGCTTTCAAACACAGTACTTATTTACAACTAGGGAAACTGGAAACCATTGATCAGATTGAAACCGCTAAATATTTAAGTACATTATCTTACGTTGATAAAAACAGAATAGGATTTCAGGGCTGGAGTTTTGGCGGTTATCTTGCAAGTTTACTAATTACAAAAGGCGCAGATTATTTTAAGGCTAGTATTGCTGTAGCACCAGTTACCAATTGGAGATTTTATGATAACATTTATACCGAACGTTTCATGCGCACTCCTAAGGAAAATCCGAACGGATACGATGATAATTCACCAATCAACTTTACCAAAAAAATTAAGGGGAATTATTTATTGATACACGGCTCCGGTGATGATAACGTACATTACCAAAACAGCATGGAAATGGCTAAAGAACTCGTTAAAAACAACATTCCTTTTGATATGATGACCTACCCTGACAAAAACCACGGGATATATGGTGGAAACACTAGGCTTCATCTTTTCACTAAAATCCTTAAGTTTGTAAAAGATAACCTGTAAAAACCAAATCAAAATAATGGAAACAAGCACCCCTAAAGGACACCCTAAAGGACTTTACGTTCTTTTCGTAACAGAAATGTGGGAACGATTCAGTTACTATGGCATGAGAGCAATATTTGTATTGTTCCTTACCAAAGCATTATTATACGATAAAGCTTTTGGTTCAGAAATTTACGGAAGTTATACAGGCCTGGTTTATTTAACTCCACTAATAGGAGGTTATATGGCTGATCGTTACTGGGGTAACAGAAAATCCATCATCATTGGAGGATTTATGATGGCAATAGGCCAGTTTCTAATGTTTTTGGCAGGTTCATTTTACGAAAATGTTGATTTGGCAAGAATTATTATGATGGGAGGATTGGCATTTTTAATTTTCGGTAATGGATTTTTTAAACCAAACATTTCCACTATGGTAGGGCAACTATATCCTAAAGGAGACAGTAGAGTTGACAGTGCATTCACCATCTTTTACATGGGAATTAATCTTGGTGCATTTTTATCTCCATTAATTTGCGGAGGATTAGGTGAAACAGGCAATCCTGCAGATTTTAAATGGGGATTTTTAGCCGCTTGTATAGGGATGGTTGGAAGTACACTGCTCTTTATTTGGTTAAAGAATCATTATATTGTTACACCCGAGGGTAAAGCTATTGGAGCCGCACCTAATAAATCCCGTGAAACGTCAGCAACCGAAAACAAAGAACCTAAATCTGAATTTACAATAGTTCAAATCATTATTTGGCTAGGAGTTGAAATAGCCCTTTTTTCTATTTTCTATTTCCTAGGGCAAGGAGTAATTGGAGCCTTTATATTTTCACTTTCAATTGCTGCACCCGGATTTATTATATCAGATAGGAGCTTAAGTAAAATAGAGAGGCAAAGAATTTGGGTAATCTATATTGTTGCATTCTTCGTAATCTTTTTCTGGGCAGCATTTGAACAAGCAGGTGCATCTCTAACATTTTTTGCAGAAGAACAAACACAAAGAGAAGTAGGACTTCGCTTGTCAAAGGTAGTCATGTCAACAATTTACGGACTCTTGGCAGCACTACTAGGGTACCTTGCGTTTTTAGTAATAACCAAGATGAAAAACGAGCAAAAGGGTGTAAGAGAGTTAATGGCAACAATATTAATTGGTGGAATTGTTACCTTAATTTATCTCATAATAACGATGAAACCTGAAGGATTAGTAATGGATACAATTCCAGCCAGTGCGTTCCAATCTGTAAATGCAATTTCAATTGTTATTTTCGCTCCGATTTTCTCTATTTTATGGGTTGCATTAGGGAAAAGAAAATTAGAACCTGCTTCGCCATACAAGCAAGCAATCGGTCTATTTCTTTTAGCTGTTGGATACCTTGTAATTGCATTTGGAGTAAAGGGATTAAACCCGGCAACTAAAGTTAGTATGATGTGGCTCTTAAGTCTTTATCTAATCCATACATTTGGTGAACTTTGTTTATCACCAATTGGACTTTCAATGGTTAACAAGCTTGCACCGATAAAATTCGCATCACTGTTAATGGGCGTTTGGTTTTTATCTACTGCAGCAGCAAATAAATTTGCAGGTACTTTAAGTTCCTATTATCCAGAAACCATGATAAAAGTTAGTGCACTTCAAGACCAAAAAACAAAAAATGGATTCGAGCTAACAAAAAAAATGGATAAGGCCGAGGAAATAAATGGTGTAAAATATTTGAGTATTGATTTAATAAGTTTTGAGTCTGTTCCCAAAGAAAAAAAGAATGATGTTTTTGCAGAAACATTCACAGGATCAGTTGTAAAAGAGAAATCATTTCTTGGATACAAAAT
>JBKCIQ010000168.1:0-4491 GCA_046302135.1 Bacteroidota bacterium
GTGAACATGAATTATCCTGTGGAAAGTTTTTTATACCGAATTCTTTTTGGTTCAATGTTACCGAGGCGTTTTTTTCTGCTCTCTTCATATTCGGAAAACCCACCCTCAAAAAAGTAAACCTGTGAGTCACCTTCAAATGCAAGAATATGCGTGCAAACTCTATCTAAAAACCATCTATCGTGAGATATAATTACTGCGCATCCGGCAAAGTTTTCCAAACCCTCCTCTAAAGCTCGTAATGTGTTTACATCTAAATCGTTGGTTGGTTCATCTAATAATAACACATTTCCTTCCGCTTTTAATGCCATAGCAAGGTGTAAACGGTTTCGTTCACCGCCGGAAAGCACACCACATTTTTTGCCTTGATCGTTTCCACTGAAATTAAACCTGGAAATGTAGGCCCTTGAAACCATTGTTCTGCCTTCAAAAACTAAATTATCTAAACCACCACTCAATACTTCATAAACCGTTTTATTAGAATCGATGTCTTTATGTGACTGATCTACGTAAGAAATTTTAACGGTAGGGCCAATCATAATTTCACCGGAATCCGGTTTTTCCATTCCTAAGATCGTTTTGAAAAGTGTAGTTTTACCTGCACCATTGGGACCGATTATACCAACTATTCCCGCAGGAGGAAGTCTGAAGCTTAGATTTTCAAATAATACTTTATCTCCAAAAGATTTCCCAAGATTTACCGCTTCAATCACTTCATTACCCAAACGCGGACCGTTAGGAATAAATATTTCTAATTTTTCTTCTCTCTCTTTTACATCTTGATTTAAAAGTTTATCATAACTGGCAAGACGCGCTTTTTGTTTTACTCCTCTTCCCTTAACGCCTGCTCTTACCCATTCCAACTCACGTTGAAGAGTTTTCTGACGTTTACTTTCGGCTTTTTCTTCTTGTTTTAGTCTTTCACGTTTTTGTTCCAGCCAAGATGAATAATTTCCTTTCCAAGGAATCCCTTCGCCTCTGTCCAACTCAAGAATCCAACCTGCAACATTATCCAAAAAGTAACGATCGTGAGTTACCGCAATTACAGTCCCTTTATAATTTTGTAAGTGTTGCTCCAACCAATGTACACTTTCCGCATCCAAGTGGTTAGTAGGCTCGTCCAACAGAAGTATCTCTGGCTCTTGTAAAAGTAAGCGACAAAGTGCAACACGTCTTCTTTCACCTCCGGATAATATTTTAACCGGGGTATCACTTTCCGGGCAACGTAAAGCATCCATTGCAAGTTCCAATCTGTGGTCTAAATTCCACAGGTCCTGCTGGTCAATTTTCTCCTGAAGTTCTGCCTGACGTGCAATGAGTTTATCCATTTGTTCAGGCGTCATTTCTTCAGCAAACTTATTGTTTACTACTTCATATTCATTTAAGATATCCACCAAAGGCTGAACTCCTTCACGTACAATTTCGATTACAGTTTTATTGTCGTCAAGTTGAGGCTCTTGCTCAAGCAATCCAACTCTATATCCGGGTGAAAAGTGCACATCTCCGATAAAATCTTTATCAATTCCTGCAATAATTTTCAATAATGAAGATTTACCGGAACCATTTAAACCAAGCACTCCGATCTTTGCGCCGTAATAAAATGATAAATATATATCCTTTAAAACCTGTTTCTGTGGAGGGTGAATCTTACTTACATTCACCATCGAGAAAATTATCTGTCTTCCTTCACTCATTTTTTAAACTTTTTAGTTTTAATTTTTCTGTTATGCAAAATTATAAAAATAAGGATTGCCTTAAGGAATGATTTTCAATTAAAAAAACTTAATTTAACTGATATTCGGGTTGCGCTTGTTTAGGTAATTTTTAAGCATCGCATTGAGTAATATAACGCTCAAAATTATTCCTGTTGAAATGTAAAAAAGCGGTGTTAGTTGTTTGTGTTCTTTGAAGATAATGGCAG
This sequence comes from Bacteroidota bacterium, assembly GCA_046302135.1. Classification (GTDB taxonomy): domain Bacteria; phylum Bacteroidota; class Bacteroidia; order B-17B0; family Aurantibacillaceae; genus AM-1111. The sequence goes on from JBKCIQ010000168.1 coordinate 1,919, forward strand.
CCAGAATAATTCCATAAACTGTTTCTAGATTTACAGTTAGTGTCATGGTGTATGGTGAAATTTTTTTAAGCAAATTGGTACTTGCTATAAACGGAAATGCTGTTCCAACAATTGATAGAATTGCAAGATAAAAATAGTCCCATTTCGGGATTTCAAAAAAGCCTTCGCCCGAGGCAGAAACAACAAAACCTCCTGTGAAAAAAATGTATATACTTATAAAGATGAGACCTCCGCTTAGCTCATAACAGGTAATTACGGAAGATGTTGTATTCCTTATCAATATTCCATTGAAAACGGTGAACAATGAAGCGGTAAAAGCAGCCATGATTCCGTAAAAAATTCCCAGAGAAAAGTTAATTGGCTTTTCATTAGTTGAAGCTATAGGAGCTTCGGTATTCCAATCTTGTAGCATAATCATTGCAATAGCTCCGATTATAATTAGACCAAAGAATAGTTCATAAAGTATTATTCTTCTTTTGTAGAAAAGCGGTTCAATTATTGAGGTGAAAATAGTTCCGGTTGAAAAGCCAACTAAGGTAATTGACACATTACTAACTTTTATTGCGTGATAAAAGCAGAACCAGTGAAACGCGATTATTCCCCCTATGGCAATTAGTGTAATTTTTTTTTTGGGTGTAGTCTTTAAGTTTTCTTTTTTGATTATGAAATAAATCAGCAAGGCAAGAACTGTAATACTCATCCTGAACCAGACCAGTTGCAGTGCTTGAGTTTCAATTGCTCTTCCGATTATCGGCGACCAACCCCATATGAAAACAATAAAATGTAAAAGCCAATGCGCCTTTGTAACCTTCCCTAGCATTAAAAACAAAGTTAAGAAGAGTTATTCAGCTAAATTTAAATTTTATAACATTCAATTCAATATTTTTGTGTTTATGCAAGAGCAGATTTACTTCGACTATAATTCCACTACACCTGTTGATGATAGAGTGCTTAATAGCATGCTACCATACTTCACTCAAAAATTTGGTAATCCGGCCAGTGCAACACATCTTTATGGTCGAACCACCAATTCAATTGTAAAATCTTCAAGAGAAAAAATCGCAAAATTTTTAGGTTGTGAACCAGATGAAATTTATTTTACTTCAGGATCTACAGAGTCAATAAACTTTTTAATTAGGGGTATCATTGAAAATTATGCAGGAAAAGGTAATCACATCATCACAGCAAAAACGGAACATAAAGCCGTTTTAGATGTTTGTTGTTACCTTGAAGAAAAAAAACTTGCAGAATTAACGGTTCTGGGTGTAGACATGGAGGGTAATATTGATTTGAATGAACTTGAAAGGGCAATTAGGCCAGATACAGTTCTGGTTGCTCTAATGCATGCAAATAATGAGACCGGAGTGATTCATCCTGTTGAAGAAATTGCAGAAATATGTAAAAGATACGGTGTGATTTTTTTCAGTGATGTCACGCAATCGGCTGGAAAATTAAGAATTGATGTGAACGAAATTGGTTTTGATGCAGCGTGTATTTCAGCGCATAAAATGTATGGGCCAAAGGGAATTGGTGCAGTTTTTATAAGAAGAAAAAATCCTAGAGTGATACCTGCGCCACTTATTCGTGGAGGTGGACACGAGAAAGGATTCAGGAGTGGAACCTTGAACGTACCGGGAATTGTAGGATTAACTACGGCATGTGAAATCGCCCATGAAGAAATGTGGGAAGATAATATGAGAGTTTCAAAACTAAGAGGGAAATTCGAGCATCAGATTTTAGATTTTGCAGGTGTTAGAATTAATGGTGGAACACGAAACCGGTTGTATAATACGAGCAACATTTGTTTTGAGGGAAGGAATTCTGCAGATTTACTAAAACAATTATATGCCTTCGCTGTATCTTTTGGTTCTGCCTGTACATCTTTAGAAAATAAACCGTCTCACGTACTTACGGCAATGGGATTGAATGACGCAGAATTAAAGTCTTGCATTCGTTTTAGTTTCGGAAAATACACCACAGATGTTGAAATAGAAAGTTTAATTCAGGCAATAAAAAAAATCTATCAAAATGAATGATTCAATATGGTTTGGAAATCCAACCTTAAATGATATAGAATGGATGCAAAAAAACACTTTATCAGAAAGTTTGGGGATTAGAGTAGTCGAAATCGGTAGTGATTTTATTAAAGGTGAAATGGCTGTTAATGAAAAAACAAGGCAGCCCTTTGGTATTTGTCATGGAGGTGCCTATGTAGCTCTAGCTGAGGAATTAGGCAGTATTGCCTCTTGGCTAATGGTAGATAGGGAGTTGTTCATTGGAGTTGGTGTAGAGATAAATGCCAATCATGTAAAGGCAGTTAAAGGAGGTGTTGTAACAGGTATTTGCAAACCAATTCATGTTAAAGGCAGAAATCATGTATGGGAAATAAGAATATCAGATGATTCTGATGAATTATGTTGCATAAGTAGGTTTACTTCTACTGTTATAGCAAAAAATAAAATTTTTAAATAAGGCCTGTTGTTTATTCTTCAATAAATTTAATTACTAAGCTGAGCTTATAAAATTTAGTTGCAAAAATGGAAAAACATATTTTATCTAAAAAAATGATGTGT
>JBKCIQ010000169.1:0-9519 GCA_046302135.1 Bacteroidota bacterium
GCATGAATGAGGAATAGATATTACAGAAGGGTATCATTCCTTGGGTAGCAAGACCAGCTGAAAAAGTAACAGCGTGCTGTTCTGCAATTCCAACGTCAAAAGCTCTGTCCGGCATTGCCTTCATCATTATATTCAGTGAACAACCACTCGGCATTGCCGGAGTAATCCCCATTATTTTTTTATTTTTCTCCGCAAGTTCAACCAGTGTGTGCCCAAATACATCTTGGTATTTTGGAGGTTGTGGCTCAGTATTTTTAACTTTTATAATCTCTCCGGTCTCTTTGTTAAACAAGCCAGGAGAATGCCAAACAGTTTGATTTCCTTCCTCGGAAAATTTATATCCTTTACCCTTTACTGTTAAAACATGAAGGATTTTAGGGCCGGGAATGTCTCTCAAATCATTCATCACCTGAGTGAGTCGTATTACATCATGCCCATCAATTGGTCCAAAATATCTAAACTTAAGACTTTCAAAGAGATTACTCTGATTGAGTAAGGACGCCTTTATGGAGTTTTGTACCTTGGAAACAATTTGCTGAGCGGTTGTGCCGAATGAAGAAAGTTTGCCAAGTAAATTCCATACTTCATCTTTTACATTATTGTAGGTGTGTGACGTTGTAATATCAGTAAGGTATTCTTTTAGAGCTCCAACATTTGGGTCTATGCTCATACAATTATCATTCAAAACAACCAATAGATTTGAGTTAACCGAACCTGCATGATTGAGTCCTTCAAAAGCCAGGCCTGCGGTCATTGCTCCATCACCAATTACAGCAATATGATGTTTATGCTTTAAACCAAGATAATCTGACGCTACAGACATTCCTAAGGCCGCAGAGATTGAAGTTGAGGAATGACCTACACCAAAAGTATCATATTCGCTTTCGCTTCGCTTAGGAAAGCCACTAATTCCATTATATTTTCTGTTGGTATGAAACTGATCTCTTCTTCCTGTAATTATTTTGTGGCCATATGCCTGATGTCCGACATCCCATACAAGTTGATCGTATGGTGTATCGAAAATATAATGCAACGCAACAGTAAGTTCAACCGTGCCAAGACTTGCACCGAAATGTCCTCCCTTAACCGAAACAAGATCTACAATGTATTGTCTTAATTCTTGACAAAATTGTTCGAGCTGATCTTCCTTCAACCTACGTAAGTCCGCAGGAGAATCAATTTTGGCAAGCAGCTTTCCGGGTATAAATTCTTGTTCGAGGGGCATAATACACAAAAATAAGAAATTTCACCTTAAAACAACGTCCTCGGGCTTGAAATATTGCCTTAAAGTGTCGGGTGGAAACTTTAGTGTTTGAATGGCAAAATTTAACTTGTACGTATAGCCTCAACTGGATCAAGCTGGCTAGCGCCGTATGCCGGAATAAATCCGCTGATAATTCCAATTAAAAAAGAAACAGTAATTCCAAGAATTACATTGGCTTTTGAAAGAAAAACAGTCATACCGAACCATTCGCCTGCAAGCGGTGCCAGAACAGCAAGAATAAGCAGTCCAATTCCGCCTCCAATTAACGAAAGAATAACACTTTCAAATAAAAATTGCATAAGAATGGAATAATTCTTTGCTCCTAAAGATTTTTGAATTCCGATCAAACTGGTTCTTTCCTTAACTGAAACAAACATAATGTTTGCAATGCCAAAGCCACCTACAAGAATAGAAAAACCCCCAATTATCCATCCTGCAGTGCCGATAATTCCAAACATGGAGTCAAAATCTTTTGACAGCAATTGAATTTCATTAAGAGAAAAATCTTGCTCAGCATCCGGTTTTAACCTTCTTATGCTACGCATAGCACCCATTAATTCGTCCTTCAATTCATCATTTGAAACTCCCTGTTTACCCTTAACAAGTATAATGGGGGATAGATTTTCGCTTTTGAGATCGGCAAGTTTAGCGACGTAATTAATTGGCAATAAAACTTTATTATCCATAGAATTTCCGAAAATGTCTTCACCCTGTTTTTTGAAAACGCCTATGACCTTTATTTTCTGACCTGAAATTTTTATTTGAGCTCCAACCGGATTTAAAAGCTCACCAAACAAACCACGGGCAACATTGTGTCCGAGCAAACAAAGATTCATGCCTGCCCCGCTTTCCACTTCAGAAAAATATCGACCGTTATCTACATCCATAGAGTTGATACGATTATAATCATGTGATGCTCCTGAAATGGTTACATTCTCTATAGAGTTGTTATCAGATTTTACAGTCTTATTAAAACTAATCTGAAAAGCCACGGCATCTGCATTCTTTACCTTTTTCTTAAGATCATTCGCTTCGTACAAACGCGGAACGGGACGATTTACATACTTCCACCAGGGAAAATTCTCCTCAAAGGTCCATGGCCACTTCTGAATAAAAATTACATTTTTACCCAGTGATTCAATGCTGTCACGAATATTGTATTCCAGGCTGTCTACAATAGTAAAGACTGTTGTAATTGCAAGAATACCTATAGTTATTCCCAATAGAGAAAGAAAAGTTCTGAGCTTAGCTCCCCAAAGTGCGCCTAAGGCAAAAAACAAATTTTCTTTTACGAGTGATAGAAACATTTAGAATCTTCAAAGTTACTTTTTTTGTTTCGCTTTTCAATATTTATCAACATTGTTTTACTCCTTTAACAGCGTTTTTAAAAAGCCTTACTTTTGCGGTTTTGCAATTTAGCCTGAAAAATTAATGGAAGAAAAGAGAAAAATTAAAAACGCACTGATTTCGGTTTACTACAAAGACCATTTAGATCAGGTTGTAAAACGTTTACATGAATTGGGTGTAAACATGTTTAGCACCGGCGGTACCCAAACCTTTATTGAGGGACTTAATATACCGGTTACTCCCGTTGAAAATCTTACCTCCTACCCTTCTATACTCGGAGGAAGAGTTAAGACACTTCATCCAAAAATTTTCGGTGGTATACTTGGAAGAAGGTCTCACGAAGAAGACATTGCACAACTCAATAAATACGAAATACCTGAAATTGATCTGGTAATCGTTGACCTCTACCCATTCCGCGAAACGGTAGCTGCGGGTGGAACAGAAAAGGAGATTATTGAAAAAATTGACATAGGTGGAATTTCACTGATAAGAGCGGCTGCAAAAAATTATCAGGATGTTTTGATCGTGTCTTCAAGGGGAGAATACCAAAAACTTACAGAAATTCTTGATGCCGAAAAAGGTTTCACCAGCTTAAATGAACGTAAATCATTTGCCGCAAGGGCATTCGCTATTTCATCAGATTACGACACCGCCATTTTTAATTATTTCAACACGGAGGAAGAAAATACTTTTTTCAAACAAAGTCTGCATAATCATCAGGTCTTAAGGTATGGAGAAAACCCTCATCAAAAGGGTGTTTTTTATGGAGACCTGAATGAAATTTTTGAAAAACTTAGCGGAAAGGAGCTTTCCTACAACAATTTGCTAGACGTGGATGCGGCAGTAAATCTGATTTCAGATTTCAATGAAACAACATTTGCAATTCTTAAACACAATAATGCCTGCGGAATCGCATCAAGAAGTAATATTTTAGATGCTTGGAATGATGCGCTTGCAAGTGATCCGGTCTCTGCTTTCGGAGGTATCTTAATTACCAACTCAAAAGTAAATAAAGAGACGGCAAATGCAATCAATAAACTATTTTTTGAAGTTATAATTGCGCCGGCATTTGACGATGATGCGCGCGACATTCTGAAAAGCAAACCTAACAGAATTATTTTAATACAAAAAAAATCTATCTTGCCAGACAAAGTTTTCAGAACGCTCTTAAACGGAGTTATTGAACAAGACAGAGATGCAAAAACCGAAAGTGAAAAAGACTTTACACCTGCCACAACATTATCTCCGGACAGCAGAGAAACAGAAGACTTAGTTTTTGCAAATAAAGTTGTGAAACATACAAAGTCCAATACTATTGTTCTCGTTAAGAACAAACAATTGCTGGCTAGCGGAACCGGACAAACCTCACGCGTAGATGCTTTACAACAGGCCATTCATAAGGCCAAACATTTTAATTTTGATTTAAATGGTGCCGTGATGGCATCAGATGCTTTTTTTCCATTTCCAGATTGTGTAGAAATTGCCGGTAAAGAAGGCATAAAGGCGGTTGTTCAACCAGGCGGAAGTATAAAAGATAAGGAGAGCATAGATTATTGCAACTCGCAACAAATGAAGATGGTTTTTACAGGAATTCGTCACTTCAAACATTGATAAGTTATAAAAAATGGTAATTAACCTAAAATCCGAAAAAAAGGGAGCTTGTATGCAAAGTGATTACTATATTCGTAGTTTTTTTGTTCTATGGCTATGTTGAACTTTTTGACGCAGGAAATTGCTATTGATTTAGGTACTGCGAATACTATAATCATTCACAACGACAAGGTAGTTGTGGATGAGCCGTCTATTGTTGCTGTTGATCGTTCCAACGGGAAAGTTATTGCTGTAGGTAAGCTTGCTCAGCAAATGCACGGTAAAACCCATGAAAACATAAAAACCATCAGACCGTTAAAAGACGGTGTAATTGCAGATTTTCAGGCCGCTGAAGAGATGATAAAAGGGATGATAAAAATGATCAATCCCGGACGGAAAATTTTTCAACCAAGCTTGAAAATGGTAATCTGTATTCCAAGCGGCATTACTGAAGTTGAAAAGCGTGCGGTTAGAGACAGCGCAGAGCATGCGGGTGCAAAGGAAGTATACATGATTCATGAGCCAATGGCTGCAGCAATAGGGATGGGAATTGATGTTGAAGAGCCGATGGGAAACATGATCATCGATATTGGTGGTGGTACATCTGAAATTGCTGTTATAGCCTTAGGCGGTATTGTTTGTGATAAGTCGATAAGAATTGCAGGTGATGATTTTACTGCAAATATTGAAGACTACATGCGCAGACAGCACAACATCTTAATTGGAGAGCGCTCCGCGGAAAGAGTAAAAATTGAAGTGGGGGCCGCAATGACCGAAATAGATAATCCTCCTCCTGATTTTCCTGTTCATGGAAGAGATCTAATGACTGGCATACCTAAAGAGATTCTTGTTTCTTATGTAGAAATTGCACATGCGCTAGATAAGTCGATTTCTAAAATTGAGGAGGCAATTTTGAACGCACTTGAAATGACTCCTCCGGAATTATCAGCGGATATTTACAGAACCGGTATCTATATGGCGGGTGGAGGCGCACTCTTGCGTGGCTTAGACAGGAGAATAAGCATGAAGACAAAACTTGCTGTTCACGTAGCGGAAGACCCATTACGCGCAGTTGCGAGAGGAACAGGAATTGCTCTGAAAAACGTGCAGAAATTTCCTTTTCTCATCAAATAGTGAATCAAGGGTTATAATAAGTTTAAAAACTTCTCATTTTTTCACAACTTTTCTAAAGGTTTACTTCGTTACTTTGCAATTGAAATTTTCATTCTTGAGAAATGAAGAATCTACTCGTTTTTTTTGCTAAGTATAATTTTTTCTTTCTCTTCATATTGCTTGAGGTTTTATGTTTCATATTGATTTCCCAGAACACATCTTACCAAAGTGCAACCTTGCTCAATTCTGCCAATAAAATAAGTGGCAATTTCTATTCGGCTTTATCCAACACCAAAGAGTATCTGGATTTAAAAGAAGAGAACGATCGTTTAGCATTACAAAATGCCATGCTGATGCAACGTTTAAAAGAAACATACGATATTATTCCCCTGGAAATCAAAAAAGTCTCAGATACACTATTCAGACAAAAATATTCTTACATAACAGGCAAAGTCATCAACAACAGCACCAATAGAAGAAGTAATTATATTACGCTCAACATTGGCAAAAATCAAGGTGTTTTCGAAGGAATGGGCGTGTTTTGCCCAATGGGAGTAGTGGGGGTTGTAAAAACTACATCAGAAAATTTTTCATCTTGTATGTCTTTTCTTCACAAAGATGTAATGTTTAATTGTAAACTAAAACGAGACGGCACATTTGGCCCGCTTCGTTGGGAAGGAGACGACTACCGTTTTGCATACATGTATGATATACCAACACACGCTAGAATTGTATCGGGAGATTCAGTAATTACATCCTCTCTTTCCGGATTGTTCCCTGAAGGAATACATGTCGGGACAATTCACGAGTACAAAAGAAGGGCCGGCGAAGCAACTTATACGCTTAAGATCAAACTTTCAACTGATTTTAAAAAGTTGAATCACGTTTTCGTGCTAAAGGACATTTATAAACCAGAGAGGGATTCGCTTGAAATGAATTCTCAAAAAGAACCAAAGTGAATGGGACAAATTGTTTTTGGAAATATTTTCAGGTTTATTCTCTTTACGCTAGTTCAAGTTGCTGTTATACAATATGCTAATTTCGGGAGTTGGTGTAATCCTCAGCTATATTTAATCTCTGTTCTGCTCCTGCCTTTTGAAACACCAAGAATGATGGTGTTGTTGATTTGTTTTGCACAAGGATTGATAATTGATATTTTTTACGATCAGCAAGGTCTGCATTCGGGTGCAATGGTTTTTATGGGGTTTGTGCGGCCTTATGTTTTAAGTTTAATTGCGCCTCGTGATGGATATGACGTCTTACTTAAGCCCTCTTCTTACCACTTGGGTATTTCTTGGTTTTTGATGTATTCAGGTATATTGATTTTTGCTCACCACTTCTTTTATTTTTTCATAGAAATTTTCCGTTTCACTGAATTCTTCTCAACACTTTTAAGGATTGTAATCAGTAGTCTTGGAACTTTGGTCTTAGTAATTGGTTTTCAGTTTTTGTTCTACAGAAAAGAAAAAGTCCAGGCATGATCAACAGCGGGCTTGAAAATAGAAGATTCGTTATTTCAGGTATTATAATTTTTTTTGCGTTACTTTTTATTGGAAGGTTGTTTTACATGCAACTTGGTACAGACAAATATGAAGTAAAGGCTAGGAATTCAGGAAGAAAATTTAAAGTTGATGTTCCGCCAAGAGGTTTTATTTTTGACAGGCATGACAAGCCACTCGTAATTAACGATATGGCTTATGATTTAATGGTAATTCCAAGGGATTCAAAAAAAGCAGATAGCGCCTCCTTATGCAGAATACTTGGAATTGATATGGAAACGTATTCAAAAAGAATGCGAAAAGCCTGGATTTATTCTCCTAGAAGAGAGTCTGTGTTTGAAAAGCAAATATCTGCTGAAACCTATGCTAAATTGCAGGAGGTTTTACATTACCGCTTACCTGGATTTGAAATCGTAAGGAATCCCGTAAGAAAATATCCGAAAAAAATTGCCGCACACCTCCTTGGATATACCGGAGAGGTCAGTCAGGCAAAATCGGAAAAAGATTCTTACTATCGACAAGGAGATTACATTGGAATAAGTGGAATTGAAGCATCATATGAGAAGGAGTTACGCGGTAAAAAAGGAACCAGAATAGTCATTGTTGACCGATTCAACAAGGAAAAGGGTTCGTTTAAAGATGGGAAATACGATACCATTGGTGTACCGGGAAAAGGATTGTACTGTACGCTTGATGCGGAATTGCAGGAATATGGCGAGCTGTTGATGAGCAATAAAAAAGGAAGTGTAGTTGCCATTGAGCCTTCATCAGGTGAAATTCTTGCTATGGTTTCTTCACCTACATACGACCCAAATTTATTTATTGGAAGGGCAAGAAGTAAAAATTATCCGAAACTAATCAAGGATACAGTTAATGTCCCTTTATTCAACAGAGCATTAATGGCATCTTATCCTCCTGGATCGATTTTTAAACTGATAGATGCATTAGTTGCACAGCAAGAGGGTGTACTTCAAGAGTCGACGCATTATCCCTGTGCAGGAGGTTACCCTCCGTTGGGTGGTAAACCAAAATGTCATGGACATCCAGGAGTAGATTTGCTTGGTGCTATTCAGTACTCTTGTAATTCTTATTTTTCTTACGTCTTTAGAACCATTGTAGACAAGAGGGGATTTAAAAAATTTGAAGACGGATATGAGAACTGGAGAAGGCACATACTCAGCTTTGGGGTTGGAAGACACCTCAATACAGATTTACCACACGAAATGATTGGAAACCTCCCTTCAATAAAATACTATAACCGAATTTTTGGAAAAGGCGGATGGAAAAGTAATACTGTGATTTCACTTGGTATTGGGCAGGCTGAACTTGGTATTCTTCCTGTACAAATGGCAAACGTAATGTGCATCATTGCCAACAGAGGGTACTATCATATTCCTCACGTAATAAAAAAAATTCAAGGAGATAAAAATTTTGAAAACAAGTGGAAGGAAAAACATTATTGCACCGTTGACTCAGTTTTTTTTGAACCAGTAATTGAAGGGATGGAGAGAGTTGTAACAAGTGGAACTGCCAGATCAGCAATCATTTCTGATATTACAATTTGTGGTAAAACAGGAACGGCACAGAACCCTCACGGGAAAGATCATGCTGTTTTTGTTTGTTTCGCCCCACGTGAAAACCCAAAAATTGCCATGGCAGTAGTAGTTGAAAATGCCGGCTTCGGAGGTACTTGGGCCGCTCCAATTGCATCTTTAATGATAGAAAAATACATCAAAGGAAGCGTGTCCAGAAAAGAAATGGAAGCTAACATGATAAAAGCGGATTTAATTAGAAACATTAACCTTGTCAAGGAACCGCAACACTAACAGCATATTTGCAGGAGTAGACTGGGTAGTAGTTTTACTCTATGTTTCACTGGTAATAATTGGGTGGACACAAATTTATGCTGCCTCTTACTACGAGAACAAGCCGACTATTTTTGATTTCCATCGTGAATATGGCAAGCAATTTATTTGGATGACAACTGCTTTTGCACTTGGATTTCTGACCCTTGTACTTGATGCAGGATTTTGGACCATTTTTGCATACGGATTTTATGCTTTTTTTCTCTTTCTGAACCTAATAGTTCCATTTTTAGGCGCAAAGGTAAAGGGTAGCCATTCCTGGTTCAGAATTGGCGATTTTGGAATTCAACCTGCCGAGTTTATGAAATTCGCCACCAATCTTGCCATTGCTAAATTTTTAAGTAATGCAAACCTTCAGGTAGATAAGGTGGAAACTAAAATAACAGCTATTGTAAGAAATTATAAAAATACATTTATTGCATTGGCATTTTTGTTATTTCCAATGATGATAATTAAAGTACTACAGGATGAAACAGGACTAGCCATTGTGTTTGCGGCCTTTATTATATCAATGTATAGAGAGGGACTTACAGTTTCCTTAATCATTATCAGTTTTGTTTTAGCACTTCTATTTGTGGTAGCCCTTGCTGCCTTTAGGGGTGATTGGCAATTATGGCCATTTCATTTAACAATTTTAGCTGCTGGGGGTGTTTACTTTTTATTTTCAAAAAGAAGATTGAACAATATTATAAGGGCATTAGTAATTGTAGGGGCAGCATCAACAATTATTCAGTTCAGTCCAATGGTTTATAAACACATTCCTGAGCATCAGAAAAAAAGAATGGATGTGTTTCTTTATTTTGCTTTCGGAGTGGGACAAGTAAATCTTGATAAAGAGGCC
>JBKCIQ010000170.1:0-25640 GCA_046302135.1 Bacteroidota bacterium
ATTTAAGCTCTTCTTTGTTCATATTGCTTCAAAGTTACTTGTAAAAATACTTACATTCAGATAAAAATCATTTATGTACAGAAAAATTCTTATTACCGGAGGAACAGGTCTAATAGGCAGGCATCTTTCAAAATATTTAAAGTCTAAAGGATACGAGGTCTTGATTCTTGGAAGAAATGAAAACCTGACAGGTGAAATTCCTGTTTACAAGTGGAGTATAGTAGATAATCAATTAGACGAAAGAGCACTAGTTGGCATAACAGATGTTATACATTTGGCGGGAGCGGGTATTGCAGATAAGGCCTGGAGTAGCGACAGAAAAAAAGAGTTGATAGACAGTAGGGTAAAAAGTGCCGCACTTATTATAAATGAAATACAACGAAATGGAATCCGATTGAAATCATTTGTTGGCGCTTCAGCTATTGGTTTTTACGGGGCATCAACTCAAGAAAAAGTTTTCAATGAAACGGATGAAGCAGCTGATGATTTTTTGGGAACTTGCTGCAAGCTTTGGGAAAATTCGTACGAGCCAATGATGAGTTCAGGGGTAAGAACATCTATAATTAGGGTGGGAGTTGTACTGGCAAAGGAAGGCGGTGCATTAAAAAAACTGGTAGCACCGGTAAAACTTTGTTTGGGTGCGGCATTAGGAACAGGAAAGCAAATTGTTCAATGGATTCATATTGATGATTTGGTTCAGATTTTTGTTAAGGCTATTGAGGATGAAAAAATGAATGGAGTTTATAATGCAGCTGCTCCTGATAAGTTGAGCAATTACTTCTTAACAAAGGCTATCGCTAATGTTTTAGGAAAACCGTTTTTTTTACCCAATGTTCCTTCCCTAATGTTGAAGCTAACTCTTGGTGAGATGAGCTGTATCGTGCTTGAGGGAAGTGCTGTAAGTGCAGAAAAAATCCAAAGGGCTGGATATGATTTTAAATATAAAAAAATTGAAGCAGCGTTGTCTGAACTTTTGGTTTAATTATGTTCTTTTTTAAGATTAATATTTAATAATTCTATAAATGAAGCTTTGATTTTTTGATTTGGCCTTTAGTAAGTAAGCACCTGAATTTAATTCTCTAATATCAATAAACTCAATATTCCCTGGAGTGAAAATTTTATCGACTTGTTTTAATAGATTTCCAATCGCATCGTAAAACTCAAAAGTATAATTTTCCTTTACCTTAGTATCTAACGTTACATAAACGAAGTTGGAAACGGGATTAGGAAATACTGTAAAAGGTGAGATTGAATTCTCACTTATACCAATATTTACCAAAGGTAAAGCATTGCGGATGTTTGATCTGGTGGTATTGATTATCCCTCTGGATGGATCACAGGAAATATTCCATGTTGTTTCGATTCTGTAGGTGGCAGTATTTTGGAAATTACTGAATGTAGGGTCGGTGAATGAGGTACTGGATGCACTTAATGTTTGGATATTTGCCCAAGAGCCGTTATTAAGAGTATCCCTCAAAAACTCATAATTGATCAAGGCGGGTACCGGGGTAATCTGCCCTTCAATTTGATAATGATTCCAAGAAAAATTTGCCAAATTGTTTTGTACGAAAATTGTCTGATGATATGGACTTAGCAGGCTCTCATTTCCCAAAGTATCTGTAACAGAAATTTTATATTTCCATTGGGAAACATTTGGATTTCCATTTGCAGAATAAAGAGTTCTGAGCGTATCGGTAAACATACTCAAAGAGTCAAACGGGACAGAGTCAAGTATTGCATAATTGTTGTTTCCGATGTCGCGATAAACTTTAAAGACATCTCCTGAGATATAATTAGACTTATCCCAGTAGATTACATTGTTTATACCAAGAGAGTCAACGGTTGCAACACATATTGATGGTGTTAGAGGTAAAAAATCTACTCTTAATATTAATCCGCTTTCATTTCCAGGATTGATAACAGTTGATATATTGGTTGCGCTAATTGCATTTGAAAAAGTTTTACCGCTTACGTAGATGTTTTTGTCATTATAAACATCAACAGCTGTTCCGGCATCAAAAGCCCCTCCGCCTGCAGAAATAGCCCAACTGCAATTACCATTAAAGTCATAAAAAGCTAGTAAAAAATCTTGCATGCCTTGTGAACTAAGTGAAATTCCTGTTGCAGGTGAAATAGTTTGGTTAAATAGGCCAGTGAGCAACAGACCTGTCTGAGTATATTTAATAGATGTTATTGCATCATTACTTGAGCCACCAATAGATTTTACGTTGTGAATTGCCCCATTGCTACCGCTTAATTTACAAAGGAAACCATCCTCATTACCGTTTGAGTTATATTGTGTGCCATCGAAAAAAGCATTTGTAGCAAAGCTTCCTACTGCGTAGCAATTTGTTCCGGTGGGGTCGCATGCAATACCGAAGCCATTTTCCAAACTCCCACCATATATCGTTTTTACCCAATCATAGCAACCGGTAATACCATTTATTTTTGCAACCCAAACGTCTTCAGCTCCACCTATACCTCCTGTAAGGTTATTGCCGGCAGAGCAATTGATAGGGAAAGGGACCTGGATGGGTGGAAATACTTGTCCTTTGTATTGACCTGTTGCAAAAATATTTCCATTTTGATCTAGGCATAATGCAGCACAATTATCATTTAGTGAGGCGCCATTACCTTTTAACCAAACCACATTAAATGTTGAGTCTATCTTTGAAAAAAATACATCATTATTTCCTGCATGACCAAGTGTTATTCCACCAAAAGAAAAACCACCACCATAGTTTCCTCCAATTATTATTTCTCCGTTATTATTTATAGCTAAGTCATTACAAGCATCATTTCCGGTTCCTCCGAAACTTATTGCTTTAATTACATCGCCATTTGAATTTAGTTTTAAAATAAATGCATCTTTTCCCCCGTTAGATGTTAGTGTTATTGAGTCAAACATGATGGAGTTACTGAAGCTTCCGGCAACAAAAATATTGTTGTTTTGATCTACCGCCACTGAGGTAGCAATATCCTCGGCGCTTGAGCCAAAAAACCGAGTCCAGATATAATTGCCGTACTTGTCTTGTTTTAATATTATGATATCGTTTCCGCCGTTATTGTTAACTGTGTCGTTACCTGAAATAAAGTTTGATGAACTGAATCCAACACTTATAGGATTCCCATAATAATCTGATTTAACATCATATAATCGGTCTGCGTTAGTGCCGCCAATCGGTTTAACCCATTTAAATTTTTGTGAGTAAGAAAAGTTGGAGGCAAATATTATTGAAACTATATAAAATAATGATTTAAAACTTTTATTTAAACTTTTCATAAAAATGAATTTTAATTGTAATAACTAATTGTACTTTAAAATCAATTAAAATCAAAAATAAGTCAATTCACTTAGAAAAGAAAATATTTGAACTAATCAATAAAAAAAATAATTATAATTTTCAATTTATAATCAGCTCAAGCCAAATTATCCTTTGCCTGGAAATTCAAATTATTTTCTTACACTATGAAATGTAATGTGATAATTTTATTCTAATAATCATTCATTTGTAATGAGTGAAATAATTGAAGTAGAAATTGGATTATAAATCTGAATTAATTGAAGAATTATTAGAAAAAATATTTGCTGTTTTATTTCTAATTGGCAGTATAAATAATTGATTGCTTCCTGGCGCTCTTGTCCGGTGCAAATATCGTTACGTCAAAAATAATTTTAGCTCCTGAATCAGCTTTTTGTATTTTACTCGAAACCCAATCTAATATTGGCCCATTTCCACTATAAACTTCAGGAGCAGTTTTGTTCAAGATTACTAACTCCCATTTTGATATTCTATATTCATTTAGTTTATTAAATTCAAATCCTTCGGGCGATTTTGCAAAAAGGCTTTTCGGTGAGTAATTTGATGGTAATTTCGAATTACTTTCATAATTATCTATCATAATTATTGGGTTGGGTACCCTTTTCACCCTAAAATCATAACTTCCGAAATCAATTATTTCTTCCCCTTTTTTAGCTTTTACATAAATTTTTGTATTTCCTGTATCACTTCCAGTTAAAACATATTTACCCAAAATTTCTGTTGGTCTTATGGTTATTCCATCTGAGGCACTAATGATGAGTTCTTTTGGGTAGATACCGGGAGCAACAATAGTAACAGGGTTTTCTAGTCCTAAATAAACAACATTCATTGCATCTGCTGAAACTGTAGCAGATAAATCTGATTTTATAACCGATCCGCCAGTTGTGGTTAATTGTTTTTTATTGTTAAGCGTTTTTATGTTGCAGGTATTCTTCTCGGTGATGAAACTTAATGCAAAAAATGCAAGTGCGGTTATGGCTGCTGATATTTGTGTTTTATTTGTGATATTCATATAGAAATAAATTTATTTGATGTAAAAACGAAAAGTTGAGAAAAAGAAACAAAAAAATAATTTTATGAATTCTATCAGTAAATAAATTTTCGAATTCCTTCAGAAATCAATAAGAATTCTGAATCCGAGATTATTTCTTTTTTTCTATCAAAGTTAATGTCATTAACGTTATTGATTGGAATTAAATGAACATGTGCATGAGGCACTTCTAAACCTACAATTGTCATTCCAACGCGGTTACATGGAGTTGCTTTTTCAATTGCCAAGGCAATTTTTCTTGAGAAGTCCATTAACCCTAAATACGTTTTCTCATCAAGGTCAAAAAGTTTATCTATTTCTATTTTTGGGACAACAAGCGTATGACCGCGTTTTAGCGGATTGATGTCAAGAAATGCAAAGTAATTCTCATTTTCAGCGATTTTATAACAAGGTATTTCTCCTTTTATAATTCTTGTAAAAACGCTGGACATGCTAAATTGAAATTTCAATAATTTCGAATGGAATTTTACCAGCGGGTGCCTGAATTTCAACTTTTTCTCCAACTTTTTTACCTAACAAGCCTTTACCGATTGGGGAGTCAATTGAAATCTTTCCTTCCTTCAGGTTAGCCTCATTTTCTGCAACAATAGTGTATTGCATCATTTGTTTGTTGTTTAAATTTTTGATTTTAACCTTAGTTAAGATCATCACTTTTGAAGTGTCTAACTGGCTATCATCTATCAGCCTTGCATTTGCTACTATTTCTTCCAGTTTTGATATTTTCAGTTCTAATAAACCTTGAGCTTCTCTCGCCGCATCATATTCCGCATTCTCAGATAAATCACCTTTTTCTCTTGCTTCAGCTATTTGTTTGGCGATACTGCTTCTTTCTTTTGTCTTGAGAAAGTGGAGTTCCTCTTTAAGTTTATCGAGGCCTTCTTGGGTGTAATAAGAGATGTTCGACATAGTATTGGTGTTAAAGAAAAGAATCCCGCCAAAATGACGAGATTCGAAAAAATGTTTTAAATATTTTTATAGGTTTATTCTAGCTCCAACTGTATGACAGCCTGAAAAAGGATTAGTAAATCTGTAGGAATAGTCTAGAGCAAATGAAGATTTTTTAGACTCACCAAATGGCAACTCAAAAGTTAAACCACAGCTTGGACCAGTAAATGCGGTCATACGCTCTGATTTGCTAAAAATATTCTTTTCGTATGTAAAACCCGCACGTAACATAAGGTATTGTTTAAAGCCATATTCAACACCAACCGAATGCTGGTCATATGTGAATGAATTGGAAGTAAAGTTATATGAAGTTGTTAATCTATGATCTTTTTTGGTTCCTGTTGAATCTTTTGAAAGGTAAAAATCATATGCACCACCTATATTAACTAATGATGGAATTTCAAAAGTTTGAGATTTTTGTTCAACAGACATTACATATCCTGCGAGTGTGGTTATCTCTGTTGACATACCATCTCCTCTATAGGACATCTTTGGTCCAACATTTTTAAGTGCTATTCCAAAATGAATATTGTCCATTTTTCCCGTTACATATTGAATACCTGCATCAATCGCAACACCCTTGGCAGAAACGTTAGAGATTTGTTCATTTATAACTCTTAAGGTAACACCTCCAAAAATATTATCTGAGAAGCCTTTGGCATAAGATAATCCAATGTTCATGAACAATGGGGAGTAAGTTCCTAATCCACCTTCAGGTTGATTTTCTGTTGTAATCGGGATATCACCACCATCAAGTGCCATAATTCCTAAACCGATGGCTCCTGTTTCGCCAACTTTTTGAGAAAATCCGAAAGTGTTAATATTTATTCCAGATCCTCCCAACCAGGAGGTTCTTGCAAAAAGCATTTCGGTTTTCCTGGTGTGTGCCAATCCTGCAACATTTAAAAACTGACTTTCAAGGCCTCTGCATAATGATGTATTGGCGCCTGCCATTCCTGACGACCTAGTGTAAGGATTGATTAATAACTGCGTGGCACCTGCTTGTCCTGCTCTTTCCGGATTTCCTGCAAACAACAAAGATCCTGAGCAAATCAGTGTACCAGCTAAGGTCAGTTTTAGGTATTTTGAATAATTCTTCATAATATCAAATTAATAGATAATTGGATCAATAGGACTGTAAATCAAAAGGACGTAATACACCGAACCATTTGATGATTTTTTCACCAATACCAGGCGCATCAATGTGAATTATATATAATCCACTTGCAATTGGTATACCTTTTTGATTTTTAAGATCCCAATCAATTGAAGTTCTATAGTTGTTACCGTCTCTGTCACTGTCTGTATCTTTATTGAAAGTTCGAATCAATGTGCCGTTTAGCGTGTAGATTCTGACTTTACAATTATCAGGTAGGTTGGTTATTTTAACTTTATTATCCAATCTACTTGTCTCATAAGAAGAGGTGCCATAATAAGGGTTAGGAACAATATTGATTAAATCTAGTGCATTTACAGCAGTCTTGTTATCCCCTGTAACTGCGGCAATATCCGATGTATTGAATTTATACATTGGGAAGTTATTATTTAGAGGTGTTGTTAATGAGGTGTCAGTTACAACTGAACCTAAGCTAAATGTAGATGGAATTGTTGTAACAGATCCTGAGTGATGTGTAGCATAACCATACCTGTATGGTTTTGGTACTCTCAATCTAATTTTAACATCGCAAGGTATTTCTAGATTTTTGAAAGGTTGGCTGATGTTAGAATAAGATTGACTGATAACCGGTATATTTACCCACATTGCATCTTTGTAAACTTCTGCTTTTTTATTTACGTTACCATTGCTCAGAAGTTTGTAAATAGCCCTACCGTTGTCATATCTTGGAATATCTCTTAGCTCACCTGTCATTCCATTTGGGTCTCCTGCAGGCCATACACCATCTCCGTTGTGTCCAAAAACATAAATGTAGTGCATTCCTCCAAAAACAGGAGAAAAAGATCCTGGTGTGTAAATGTTGGATGTTGGATTCCAAATCATGTCTCTACCATGATCCAAACCAAAAGTTGAATTCTCTCCAAATGCGATATTCATTCTTTCGCCGGTTTCAACGTTTATTGCATACCCAGGAAACCAACCCATTCCTGTTGCACCAATAAAATCAGCATCATTTGGATCTGTTGTAACTACTCCGTCACCAACATTTCCGTTTTTATCAACTGAAGCATCTCCACGTAAACTAAGTTTTTCTGTATTTGCAGGGAAACTTGCTGCGGGAATATTGTTTTCTTCAAGTACGCAAGCCCTGGTCCATTTCGACTTATCAGAAGTAATTACAATATCTACACTCGATAATGTTCTTAGGCTTGTACCAGCCATTTGAATTGGAGGTTTTTCAAAGCCCGGTGCGGTAATTAACGTTGCTTCAGCTCCGGATATTTTTGCTCTTGAGACCATTCGATATGGTGCCCACGTTCCTCCTAACACACCTTCCCAAACCTGATCGGGATCAATTGATGCGCCGGTAGATGAATTGATGTAATCATTACATTCTGGGTTGTTTGCTTCGACTGCTGATCCTGAATATATCCAATTTTCAGGGTTACCACATCCTTCGCCGTCAGCAACAGCAGACAACCAAGTTTTAATTGGGTCAGCAAAAGTTATAGATGCATCAAGGATATCACTTTTTTTAGAAATACCAAAGGTTGGTCCTCCATCAGCTGGATCAGAAGCTTGCTCAATATAAACAGATATTCCCATTTCCGGAATTATTTGCTCATTACCAACCTTTATAGATTTTGACGAATAAATGGTAGTAGGTCCTGTATAACCTGTACCTGATGCTGGAGTGAAATTTAAAACCCACATTGAGTCGTTGTTGAATGATTCATTAACAACAGAAGCAACTCCAAGATTTGCTGCTTTTCCTCCTAAAATTTTTAAAGTAAAATCACCATTTGGAACGTTTAGCGGGTCTACTACCTTTATTTTAACAGGCCCTCTTCCATTTGAATAGGTAGGCTGTAACACTCTTCCTTCTCCTGCTGAAATAATCGCATTAACTGACTCATCAGTTAAGTCCATAATATTTCCTCCATTTCCTTGTCCTTCAACACGAGTTATTTTTGGTCCTGTACCATACGTAGAATTTTGAATTGTACCATTCGTCTCGACAGAAGGTATATGTGGAATAGCGGAGTATTTCTTTATATTTCTTCTGCCCCTTAAGAATGGAAGTTTTTGTCCATAGTAGTTGGCTGTAGGATCGTTAAGTGCAACAGGTGGCTGATCCGGTTTGTATTCTACGTACTGATTGAATGCATAGGCAACAACCAGATAATAATATGTTTTATGGTTGACAAGCTTTGCATCGCCAGTAGCGAATTTATCACTGTTTACTCTAAATGACTTAAATAAACCTGCGTCTGCTCCTTCAACTTTTACCTTAGGAACAGCTGCGCCAATTGATGCATCAAATTCATAGTTTATCAATTTCGAAAAACCATTCTTTATATCGCACTGTGCTACAATTCTTGCTTTGTCTTGATTGTATAAATCGTTTTCACTTACTGTTGCATTTTTCAATTGATAAACAATGAATCCTTCAAAATCATAACTTTTATCTAAGTTAGGAATTGTTAGAGGAGGGTTTATGGTTGGATCTACCTCTTGATACTGCTCATTATAGTTATTCGATGTTGGTTTATTTGATAGGTAAATAATCAACTCGTTATTTAATTCTTGAATTGTCATATCAGGCGCATCAGGACCATTGATTACATTGAAACAATTATCAAATAAAGCCTGAGCCTTATCATCAGCTGATAACATTAATTGAACTGAAGACCATGGACTGTTTAATGTTGTAGAGCGCGCCCACGGCATACCAAATGTAATATAGTTAACTGCTCCCGGCTGAAGGGTGAATGGACCTGCTGATTCCAAGAACCTCTTGTCTGCAGGAAGGTCAATAGCAGGACCACTTGGAGGGGTATATGCATACCAAGGAGCCTGTGGAATAAAGTTAGTTCCATAACCTCCTGGATCAGTGGTTCCAGGGAAAACGAATTTACAAGGAACACCTCCTGAGTTATATCCGCTTCCACCGTAGGTAAATGGAGAACCATCTCGCCAGAATCCGGTCATATAACCATAGAATTGTGACGCGTTGGATGGGTTAAGAGTTGGGGGAGGGTAGTTACCTGTATTATTGTTATAGTAGAAAAACCCCGACATTATACACTGTTCTCCACTTTCATCTATGTTTGGGCCTACAATTGTACCAGTTAATGAATCGAATATAGAATCTCTGTCATTGTTTATACCATCTCCCGGATCAGCAAGTGGTCCCTGAAAGAAGTCGCAACCAATTGATGGCGGAGTATCTTTATATCCAGTTGCACCTCCTCCATCTTCATCATATCCATCACCGTTAAAAATAAAACCTAATCCTCTTCCTACATCACAACCAACTAGATCATCGTTATAATAACCTAAATCTGCATCATTCCATACTGTCATGTATGTTTGATTTAGCGTGAATGATGAACGATTGATAATTTCGTAGCTGTAAAACGTCATATCGTTGATTTCGTTATCTGTTTTAAAAGCAAAAGCCTGAGCACGAACTTCAACTCCCATCGCAAGACCACCTGTTTCAGAGTGAACGTCACCTTTGTCATTAAAAACCCACCAAAGTGTTTTATCACCAAACAATTTATGTTTACATTTTCCGGTACTAGGATCAACTCCTTCTGTGTTCACATCGTAGTCAGGAAAATCTCCAACTCCTGGATTGTATATTCCATCTCCATCTACATCTTGAAAAGGAGCGAGATATTTACCTTGGTTTAAAGATACATCCCCATTACCTGGCCATGAGTTTAAGTTTGATGTTATTACTCCATATGTAAGGAATGTATCAACATCTCTTCTGCTCATCTGGAAGATTTTATCATACTGATTACAAACTACCTGATCTACCGAAGTATTTACAGTGTCTAGTGGGCCCGGCCAAAAATCTACTCCAGATTGTCTGTAGGTCATTGCTGCAACTTTTAATTGACCTCCGGCATCTAATCCACCTAGCCAAAGTGATCCTGCAAATAATGAACTTGCAATACCATCTTTTGGAATTCTATAGTACCCATTGCTGGTAAGGTCCCACCACATATCACCACCGGTATATATAATGGTTCTAACGTTGTTAATGTCTAATTGAGCTGCTCCAGATGGAGTAGAACAGGCCGCCATTACTTTCTGTACATTTTCGTCATTAGATCCTGACGAAACTTTTTGTCCTAAACCGTTTATTTCTTTAGAGAAAACAGAAAAGGTTAGTAAAGTTCCTAAACCAGTCAGAAGAACCTTATTTTTCATATTTTGTATCATTGAATTTTTTTGTTTGATCAGTGGAAAAAATATTTAGAAATCAAGCTGTAAACCTACTCGAATAACACGCGGTCTGCTGTAATTATTAGGGTTATTTACTTTTACGTTGTAAAGAGTTGTAAAAGCAATTGGACTGTTTTGTGCATTTATATTTTGTTGCGAAAATGGACTCGCGAGATAACCATCATCATTAGGATTACCGGTGTAAGCATATACTCCAACAACGTTTTGGCGGTTGAATAGGTTCAAGACCTGAAGGTAAACATTCAGGTTTGCTTTTTTCTTATTATCTCCTTCTTTCTTACCCCATTCCAATTCAAAGTTTTTGTCGATTCGAAGATCTGTTCTGAACTGCCATGGCATATATGATCCGTTTACCTGACCTACAATTGAACCTTTATTTCCGCCTCCAATTGCCTCAGCTGAAGCTGTAGATTGACGAGTATAAGGCGTTCCTGATCCTGCTCTAACAACGAAGTTGGCTCCTACATTTTTGAAAATTTGTAATGTTTTCCCGGATTTGGTTGTAATAACCGGTCCTCTGTAATCAGTTCCATCACCAAAACGGTAGTCAAAAGTAGTTGTAAAAGTATGCCTTTGGTCAAATGATAGAGGAAGTGTAACACGAAGGTTAGGGAAGCCCGAGTTTGCAAGGTTATAACCGCCCTGTGCACTAGAACCAGATCCATCTGCAAACTGAAGCGTATAGTTTGCTGTAAGGGATACTCCTCCTGTTCTTCTTAAATCATATTCCAATTGGAATCCTTTTACTGTTCCAAAGTCAATATTGGAATAGGTAAGATAGGTCTTAGGATATGCTTGAGATACCCTAATTACGTTAACCATATCACGGTTTTCTCTATAATAGGCAGTTATTTTTAGAGCAGAGTTCTTTTTTTCATTCAAGATTTGCGTGAAACCTAATTCGTAGTCTGTTGTTTTGGTTGGTTTCAAATCCGGATTATTAAGAGGTGCTCCTGTGTTGTTAAAAATAAATTCATAATCAGTAAGATCAATTCTCTGAAATTGAGTAGGGCGCTGTACCAATAGATCGTAATGTGCAAAGAAATTAGCTACATCTGATATTGGAAAGGAAAACGCAAAACGAGGCATCCAGTTGATTTGCGGCTTGTAATCCTTGAAAGCACTTGCTTCAAAAACTGTTGATGAGGTTGAATTCAATAAATAAGGAGCAATTGTTCCGTTTGTAGTTGCTTGGGCCAATACTATTGGGTCAGAAATTTCAGAACCTGCTGAATTATACCAAACATCTCCGTTTCTGTATCCTACTATTTTTGTTGGGTTAGCAGGGTCATCAACATAGACAACAGAGTTGGATGGTAAGCTGTTTGGGTGGTCGCCAAGGTTGTTAACTTCAGCAATTGTTTTCGCCTCTTTAAATAAATATTTATCCTTCAAAACCTGCTGGTTTGCATCATAGCGATCAACACGAACTCCCACATTGAACTTCATGTCCTTAAAATCAAATTTATCTTGTATGTAACCAGCCATATAAACAGGTCTGAAGGCACCCTGTGCATATGTTCTATAGCCTTGCTTATCTCTTTCATTTAAATAGGTAGCAGGATTTGTAATACTGTTCTTAGTAATATTTCCCTGATGATCATACCCATAATAAGATACGATAGGCGCGGCACCTGACAACATTAAATCCTCAGCACTAAACATATTGATATTAAATGTTGAAGGAGCCATATTGTCAATGTCAATCCAGCCATTATAATTTTCAGGTAAATTCAATGCATTTAACAGGTTCTTTGAAAAAGCTGTTTGTAATCCTGCATTATATTTCCTGTTATAATCGTAGTAGGGAACAGATCCTGATAACTGAGCATTGAAAATTGGATTAGTTGTGTCCAACTCTGTGGTATGAAGATTAACCAATTGACGCATACGAGTCCAAAGACCTATAGGGGAGATATTGTAAGATCGGGTAGTTCTCTGATCGTATTCTAAACCGATTTGAATGGCATGGTTTTTTATGTCTGCGGAAAAACTTGCCGTACCGCGAAACTGTGTTTGATTGTTTGTGCCCCAACCATTGTATTGTCTACCTGTGCAAGCATAAAGGTTGTAAATATCAAGAGGGCGATCACCATTGAACAAACCTAAGTTCTGTTGAATGTCAAAGTAGTTGGTTACATCATTATTTAAGAAACTGTATACTTGGTCAGTGTAGTTTGTTCCTAATGGATTTATTGTACCGGGCGAGTAGGTTAACTGGATATCCTGAAATCCGTTTTGAAAGAATCCTGAAACAGGAACAAAATTACCGGCTCCGTCATTTATTGTTCTTGTTTGATATACATATGTAGGCGATCGTAATTGCTCAAATTTACCAATGTAACCATAGTCGAATAAGTTTTTCTTATGAGTGTCGTCTTGAGTTGTACTTTTTGTACTTGTATATCCAATTTGAGCAGTGAAGAATGCGTTCTTAATATTCGAACTAGACTTTTCATCTTTAGATGATGCATTACCAAATTTTTGGGTTATTCTGGCATAAGTTCTGAATGTTGAAGAAATTGTTTGTGGGTTGTTCACTGGATTTAGCATTGAATATTCGTAAATAAATCCATGGTTTGTGTTGTAATCATAAGAAGCTCCTAATGTTAAATTTAAGTTATTGGTTGGCTTAAAGTCCAACTTTCCATTTACTACAAAACTTCTGCTTGCTACATTCTCCCTAGCTTTAATATTCTCCAAATCATTGAGCGTTAGGAATTCGGCATTCCTATTTACACCAATTCCGGTTACTGAAGGTCTTAGCGGTTCAGCTTCAAGGGAGCTTAATTTATCAGACTTTACACGATAAACACCAACGGCTGATGGGTCAGGGTCTTTCTCTACTGTGCCCTGTCCTGATAGAATAAAACCCAAAATAGCTTTTTTAGCTCCTGTAGCAGTGTCTTTCTTAGAGATTAGCGGACCACCTACCGAGAAACCGAGAAAATTATAACCAAAAGCATCTGTAAGTTGAGATGAAATTGCCTCTACACCACCGAAAAATTTACTTTGAGGCCCCCTAGTTGTAATTGATATAACCCCACCTGTTGCATCTCCGTAGCTTGCAGGAAGACCACCTAAAATTACAGCAACTTGTTCAACACTTGATTGAGGTACCGCGCTACTACCAATTACTCGTTCACCGTCTACAAAATATTGTGTTCCACCGGATCTCATACCTCTAACGTTAAGCTCACTACCTTCATCCTTTTGATAAATACCTGCCGATGTTGAAGCAACTGAATTGATATCCTTTGTTGCCATAGCCTGATACTGCTCCCTTGTTACAGTATTACCGGTTTTTGTATCCGGATCAACAAGGGGTACGACATAAGATACAACCTGCACCTCATCTAATTTTACACCTTCTTCGTTAGATAAAGCAATATCTAATGAAACTGTTTTTCCTTCGGAAACAGGTATATCCTTAACTTCTTTAGGTTGATAACCTAAAAAATTAACTTTTACACTGTACTTACCGGGGGTAAGTGGCTTTATTACTGCTATTCCATCGAAATCCGTGTTTTGCACACCGGATTGAATACCGTTTAGAAATACCACGACAGTGGCAAACGGAACGGGTTCCTTTGTTTTTTGATCAGTAATTGTTACTTTAATTCCTGCCTGCGAAAAGGCTGAGAAATTAATAACTAAAACCATAATGAAGGCAGGGAGTATTTTATTCCAATTCATACACGGAAATTTTAAAATTTCTTAACATTTCAAGGGCTAAATTTAAATATCTCAAAATAGAATAACAAACATTTTTTGAATTATTTATAAAAATCAGAAAATCAGATAGTTAATTAATCTATTTTCTTAAATAACCAGGAATCATGCAAACTGGTACAGGCTGAATTTTGTGTTGGTTTAGCTTATTCAATTTTTGATATAGATTTAATACCTCACATTCTCTGGCTGATAAATCGTCTTGTTTCTGATTATTTATGGTGTAATTCATTGCCCATTCTAATTCGTCATAGGTTGCACCCAACTGATCCTCATCAGTTCTACCATCTTCAAATAAACCATCAGTTGGCTTGGCGTTGAGGATATTTTCAGAAATTTTTAAAAAACGCGCTATCTCATAAACTTCACTTTTCATGAGATCTGCAATTGGCGAAATGTCAACTCCACCATCTCCATATTTAGTGAAAAAACCAACGCCAAAATCCTCCACCTTATTTCCGGTACCGGCTACAAGCATTTTTTTATTGCATGCAAATGCATATAATGTAATCATTCTTAACCTGGATCTTGAATTTGCCATGCTGAGAAAATCCTGAATTTCGTTCGGAATTTGATTTTCAAATGCTTCAAATACAGGTGTCAACTCAACAGTTTCTGTTGTAACATTTCTGAAGTTTTTCTTCAGCCAACAAATGTGCTCATTACTTAAGTCAAATTCTCTTTTGAATTGTCTAATAGGCATATTCAAAGCAATTACATTTTTCCCTGTCATTGCACAAAGTGTAGAGGTAACTGCTGAATCAATTCCCCCCGATATACCAATAACGAATCCGTTGGTGTTACTTTTTTCTGAATAACTTTTGAGCCAATCTACAATGTGTTGCGTAACAGAAATGACGTTCATTTAATTTTTATTTTAACTGAACTTAGAAAAATAAATAGAAAAAATAATCAAAAAAGAATTCCGAGATTAATTTGAATGGCACTGCCAAAAGCACTTTGTTTGGCTCTATCTGTGAAAATTAATTTACTTCCACTTGTAGAATACGATTCAGCATAATATTTAGTGTCTGCAATAAAAGTATTGATGAATTGATGTACATAATTTATTGTTGCAAAAGCGCTAGTTGAACCTGTTAAACGATATTCAGCGCCTGCGCCTACATTTAATCCAAGTCTTACAGGAATAGTTCCTTGGTAAGGATTAACGTCTGTTAATTCTTCCTCCTTGTATGAAATTGGTACTCCATTATCCATAATGGTCTTCACCTGATCTGTTGAGCGCAGTTTTAGTAGAATTCCAAGGTCTAGGCCAAACTGACCAAAATATTTGAAATTTTTAATTTCATTAGTGGATAGTTTTAATACAAGCGGGATATTGATTGCGGTTGTTTTTAGTTTTCGTTCTGTCAGCATGTACGCACTATTAGCGTAATAACTTGATGTGTCTGAAGGAAACTCGATAATTTCATCGTCTTTATTCACTACATAAAAAGTTGTGTCTACAAATTTTTGTTTTCCACCCTCAAAATCACCTCCTATTCCTGTTGAAAATGATGCTACATCGTTGATTTTCCAATCCATAACCAGTCCGAAACCTGAGCCAAAAACCGCTCCGCTAGGTTCAATTTTCTTGATGTCATTCGAACGTAGCCAACTGGGTTGAGCAGATACACGTAAGCCAAATCTGAATTTGTCAGAAGAGTTTTGGGCGTTTAAACCAATTGCCAATAAGTTTAAAACAAGAATTGTAGGGAATAATTTCTTCATGAGATTTCAATAACTTTGTAACAAATGTATAAATTTTTATAATGCGTTCGGGTTTACTGTTTTCTTTTGTTGCAACACTTTTATTATTGTCGTCTTGCTCTATGAACGAATTTGAAACTGATATTTCTGACGTTTCATTTTCTGACGTGAAATTTAAAAGACTTGATGTTGATTTGTTTGAAACGGATACTTCAAACTTGAAATATCACACTCAAGAAATGTTAAAAAAATATGGTTCTTTTTATCCTAAATTTTGTATCAGTGTTTTGGGTAATGGTCCGGGTAAAGACAGTTCCTTTGCATATCAGCTGAAGAGTTTTATCTGTGACAAAGACATGCGTATGATCTACGATAAAACAAAAAACACTTTTACCAATGATGCGATAAAAGATCTGGAAATCGAGCTGACAAATTCATTCAAGAGAGCTAAAAAGTTATTTCCTGATACTTCACTTCCTAAACAATTTGTTTTATTTCACAGTGGATTAAATTATAGAAACATTAATGTAGATTCTACTACTGCAGTAGGTTTAGAATTTTATCTTGGAAGTGAAACACCAATTTATAATCAGATTCCTCAGCCTATACCTGCTTACAGAAAGAGGCAAATGGATAGACAATATGTATTAAGGGATGTGGTATTGTCTTGGGTACTTTTTAAATTCGATCAGAATGAACCAGAGAATAATCTTTTACAGTCAATGATAGAGTCAGGTAAATATTATTATTGCACCAAAAGATTACTTCCTGATATTGAAGATTCTGTTTTGTTTGGTTACACTAGTAAGCAAATGAAATATTGTGATGAATTTGAAAAAGACCTATGGAAATTTTTCTCTGAAAAAAATCGATTGTATCTTAATGATATGAAGGAAATCCTGTCATTCAATACCGAAGGTCCATTTACTGCAGCCATTAGTAAAGATTGTCCCCCTGCAATTGCACGATATATGGGATACAGAATTGTTTGTGCATATATGAGAAGAAATAGTAACGTTTCTTTGCCCGGATTGATGACTAGCAATGACGCTCAGAAAGTATTAATTAAAGCCAAATACAAACCTTAAAAATTTTAAATAAAACGAATGAAAAAATCGGAAATAAAGTTCAATGTTACTGTAGATGAGAATCACCTGCCTATTGAAATTAATTGGGAGGCCGCAGATGCAGGTGAAAAAAGTTCATGTAAAAGTGCAATGATTGCAATTTGGGATGCTAAAGAAAACAACACATTGCGAATCGATTTATGGACAAAGGATATGATGGTAGATGAGATGAAAAAGTTCTTTCATCAAAATGTGATGTCTCTTACCGACACCTATATAAGGGCAACCGGAGATAAACTTACCGGCAAAGAAATACAAGACTTCTTCAATGAAATTGGTGTGAAAATCGGGGTATTGAGTAAAGACGATAAAAACTGAAATCTTCAGAAGACTTCAGTTTCAGTAAATTACTTCTTTATTCCAAAAAAATCGTCGTAGCTTACTTCAGTATTCTGAAGAGTGATTTTATCTTTCAATAAATTCAGAATTTTTCTATCCATAATGTTGTCTGCGATTTTCCTTGCTTCATTTTCTTTAGCCAAAACGCTATCAACAATTTTATCCAATTCTTTTTCTTCAGGAACCTGACCGTATCTTCTGTACTGATCTAAAACGAACAAGCGTGTTTCAGCTTTCATTTCTTCCAGTTCAATGGTAATTTGATTTGATTTTGCCAACTTATTCTCAATTAATTTCCATTTCATCAAATTACTCCAGCTGTCGTAGTCCTTTTCAATTTGTTCCGCTGTAACAGGTTTTTCGTTAGCCGTAAGTAACCAACGTTTCAGAAAATCATCAGGAAGTTTTGGACTAAAGTGGGCAGTTAATTTTTCCTGCGCATCTTGAAAAAATTTCTTATCGCTGTCCCTGTCAAACATCACTTTTAATTCTTCCTTAATTTTATTTCGGAATTCTTCTTCGCTGTTTATTTTTCCTTCACCATAAATTTTATCAAACAATTCCTGATTTAGTTCTGCGTCTTCAAGACGAGCAATATTTTTTACAGTAAGCTGAAGGTTACAATTTGTTTGTTCTGCAACCGCTTTGTCTATCCCCAATGAAATACTACTGTCAAGGGGAGTTTCGTAAAGCTCGTTGATGTTTATTATGATCTTGTCTTCTTTTTTAACTCCGTTTAATTTGGCTTTTGCGGTTTCATTTTTCATTCTTTCAAGGCTGAAAGAAGTTGACTTGAAAATACCACCTGGAACTATGTTGCCTTCACCATCTAATTCCACCACATCTGCAAAAACTACATCTTTGTCTCCTGCAGTATCAGGATTAACGGCTTTGCCATAATTCCTTTTTACATCCTTTAAGTATTTTTCAATTATTTCATCATCAACAGCAATTGAATTATAAGGAACAGTAATTTCTTTACTGATGTCACCTGAAAGTTCAGGAGATAAACCGAGCTCAAATGAAAACTCAAAGTCACCGGGGTGATCTAGGTCAATTTGGTTTCCATCTGCTTTTGGCATTGGGTTACCTAAAATTTCAATCTTATTATCAGAAATATAGTTGTTCAATGAATCACTGATTATTTTATTGAGCTCTTCCAGTAAAATAGATTTTCCGAATCTTTTCTTAATTAGCGCTGAAGGAACTTTTCCGGGTCTAAATCCAGGAAGTGCAACCTGATGTTGAGCTTTTTTAATCGCCTTTTCGTAATTTTCATTGTAGTCGCCAGGGCCAACTTTAATTGTGACAATTGCATTTAAATCATCAACCTGTTCTTTACGTATATCCATTGCTTTTAGTTTAATCGGGTGCAAAGGTATGTATATTTTCCAATGGTTTTAACTAATAATTTTATCTATGAATTTTCTAATACCCACCCAAGTGATTTTTTAACAGGGGTGTTTTGATAATAATCCACAACGCCCTCAAAATCGCGTTTTTCGTCAAAGGGGTCAATATAACTTTGTTTTTACAGATTTATGATACCGATACTAGATGTTCAAGATGTAAGTAAAAACTATTCGAGCCACCCGGCGCTTTGCAGGGTTTCAATTGAGATTCCAGAGCAATCGGTCTATGGAATTCTAGGTCCGAATGGCGCAGGCAAAACTTCTCTCATCAGAATTATAAATCAAATAACTGGACCTGATGAGGGCCAGGTTTTTTTCAGGGGCGAGAAAATTGGTCCCAAACATATTTCAAAAATTGGGTACTTGCCCGAGGAAAGAGGTTTGTATAGAAAAATGAAAGTAGGGGAGCAGGCAATTTACCTCGCAAGGCTCAAGGGCTTAAGTAAATCCGACGCTAAGAATAAAATAAGTTATTGGTTTGAAAAATTTGAGATAACAGGGTGGTGGGATAAAAAAGTTGAGGAGCTATCTAAGGGAATGCAACAAAAAATTCAATTCATTGTAACCGTGTTGCATGAACCGGATCTATTGATTCTAGATGAACCTTTCAGTGGTTTCGATCCAATAAATGCAAACTTGATAAAAAACGAAATTCTTGAGTTGAAGAAAAAAGGTGCCACAATAATTTTTTCAACGCACAACATGGGAAGTGTAGAGGAAATGTGCGATCATATTGCCTTGATTAATAAATCAGAAGTAGTACTAAAAGGGAGTATTAACGAGATACGTCAGCATCATCGTGCAAATCTTTTTAAGGTAGGATACAGGGGTACCCCTATGGCTTTTGCCCACGCACTCTGGACCGGTGCTGAAATCGTGGAAGAGAAACATCAATCCAATTTTATTTCTGCAACAATAAAGTTGCTTGGTAACATTACTACCAACAATCTGCTTTCTGCATTACTCCCGGTAGTTGAAATCGTGGAGTTTCAGGAGTTGTTGCCCTCTATTAATGATATTTTCATAAGAACGGTTAGCGTCGGCAACTCGGAAATAAAGAACAATTATCAAACGGAATAGTAAAAATGATTGTAAGAAATTGATGTTTATTTTATAAAGAAAATAATTTTTTGATGGGTAAAATTGGGATCATAATTGCAAGAGAATACTTCCAGAAACTAAGGAACAGATGGTTTTTTGTAATTACTTTTCTTGGACCTTTACTGGTTGCCGGCATCATGTTCCTTACCGTTTACCTGTCACTAAAAGAAAACGCCGAGCAAAAAATAATTGTAGTTGATAAATGGAATTTATTCAGTGATTCTCTACGATCGACAAGGAACATAAAATTTTTCAACTTTGTTTCTACTGAAAGTCAAGGCAGGGCATTGGTAACCGAGGGTGATTTTGATGCGCTGCTTTACATTCCTGAAAATTTTGGTTCCAAATCCGCATTTACTGCTGTGCTGGAATATCAAAAGCAACCATCACTGGCAACTATTGATTATCTGAATAGATTGTTGGAGAACAAATATTTTGAACATACCCTAAGGGCCAATAACGTTCCTGACAGTGTTATCCGATTGTCGAAAATGGGAATTAAGATAGCAACTAAAAAGCTGGATGATAAGGGTAATGCCCGCTCAGAAAAGTTTGAGGTGAAAATGGCTGTAGGCTTTATTGGTGGCTTTGCAATTTATTTTTTCATTTTTCTTTATGGCGTTCAAGTAATGCGTGGCGTAATGGAAGAAAAGTCAAATAGAATTGTTGAGGTGATTGTTTCTTCAGTAAAACCATTTCAGCTTATGATGGGAAAAATTATCGGAATTGCTCTTGTTGGATTAACCCAATTTTTACTTTGGGTTGCCCTGTCTACAGCAGTAATAGGTGTGCTGAATGCAACCGTCTTCAAAGAAATGTTGGAGGAAGCGCAACACCACACAGATAACATAGAATATGCTCAGCACAACGGAGCAGACATGAAACTTACAACAATGAAGTCCGGCGAGACGCCCTTGGCTCTTCTTATGAAGATCAACGGGCTTGAGTCAATTGATTTTTTTGAATTGATTCTTTGTTTCGGACTGTATTTTCTTTTCGGATATCTTTTGTATGCCGCGATGTTTGCTTCAATTGGTTCTGCAGTTGATTCTGACACAGATACCCAGCAATTCATTTTCCCTGTTACCATTCCGCAGGTAATATCGTTAGTTGCCGCTCAGTTCATTGCGGCTAATCCAAAGAGTGATTTAGGTTTCTGGCTTTCAATTATTCCTTTCACCTCTCCAATTACCATGATGGTGAGATTACCTTTTGGAGTTCCTGCTTGGCAGATTGTTCTTTCAATTAGTTTGTTGATCATAACTTTTGTGTTGATGACATGGTTGGCGGGTAAAATTTACCGCACAGGGATTTTGATTTACGGCAAAAAAGTTACGTGGGGAGAGTTAGGAAAATGGCTTTTTTACAAATGAGTAATTAGACCAGCACCTTATCCCGAACGTATTGATCAAACCAGTTAACTGCCATCTCAGATACTTTTTCAAGTTTTCCCGGTTCTTCAAAAAGATGATTTGCTCCAGAAATTATTTTTAATTCTTTCTCGTCTGATGCAATTTTTTTAAGTGCCATTTGATTCAATGTTATCACATCTGTATCCATTGAACCAACAATTAATAGGACAGGGCAAAATACAATGTCCAATGTATCAGCGGCGAGATCGGGTCTTCCGCCTCTGCTTACAACAGCTTTTATATTATTCGGGTCTTCTGCGGCGGCTCGTAATGCGGCGGCGGCTCCTGTACTTGCACCAAAATACCCTATTGGTAATTTAGAAGTCAACTCTTGTTTAGTTAACCAGTTAGTAACATCTATGAGCCGATTTGTAAGTAGAGATATTTCAAATCTTTTCTCATACTTTTCGTTTTCTTCCGAAGTCAATAAATCAAAAAGTAATGTAGCATATAAATTATGTTGAAGTTTTTCTGCTACCATTTTATTTCGAGATGAAAAACGACTGCTTCCACTACCATGGGCAAATACAATCAAACCTTTGGCCTCAAACGGAATAACTAAATCCCCTTCCAGCTTAACCTTGCCTGATGGTATTGATATATAACTCTTAAATGTATCATTCATTCCGATTAATTTCCTCAAAAATAATTTAACCTTGAAAAAAATACGATGATGTTAGACGGATGTTAACGTGACAGAAAAAGGGTAAATATTTTCCCTAGAGAATGACTAAGAGTTGTTCTTTTCTTTTGAAGAAAATTTTTCTTTCAGGAAACCAATAATGACAGGCAATAGTGATAAGAAAACAATCCCTAAAACAACTTTCTCAAAATTTTTATTTACCCATTCGTTTGTTCCTAAAAAATATCCTGCAAAAAGAATCGAATTTACCCATAGTAATCCTCCTCCTATGCAATATGAAATATATTTAGTGTAAGGCATGTTTCCCATGCCGGCACTGAATGGGGCAAAAGTTCTCACAATAGGAACGAAACGGGCAAGGATAATTGTTTTGCCTCCGTGTTTATCAAAAAACTTTTCTGTTTTCTCGAGGTACTCACGTTTTACGATTCGCGATAAAAATTTAATATTGAATATTCTTATGCCAATTTTTTTCCCAACTAGGTAATTAACGTTATCTCCCAAAATTGCAGATAGAAAAAGCAAGGCGGCCAGTAAATAAACATTCAAAACTCCCTCATGTGTTTTTGCAAGTAATCCTGCAGTAAACAACAATGAATCTCCCGGTAAAAATGGTGTAGCTACAAGACCTGTTTCGCAAAAAACTATGGCACATAATAAAAAATAAATCAGGTCGGGATTATTACTGATGAAACAAGTTAGAAAATCTTTAGTATGTAGAATTACATCAATCCAGTTACAGCCGTTGCTCATAATTGACATTTAGTATTTTGGCATAGAAGAATCTATCTCGTCAGCCCAGGCGAGTATACCACCTTTGAGATTATATACATTGCTGAATCCATGCTGAGATTCTAAAGCGTTTACTATTGTTGCAGAACGTTTACCGCTACGACAATGAATCACTACTTTTTGTTCTTTTGAAATCTTACTAATGTTGTCCATTACTTCACCCATAGGTATAAGAATTCCCCCAAGATTACAGGTGTCGAATTCGTATTCCTCTCTAACATCTATCAATTGGAAAACTTCGTTTTCATCTTTCATTTTTTTCAGCTCCTGAACGCTTATCTCTTTCATTATTTATTAATTTGAATGTAAAATTACTCAATAATTTTTCGAAACAATAGGCCGTTTGGGTTTTTCTTCCCAAAGCCATAAAAAACCTTTTAGTTTTGTTTCATTTGGTTTTAATTCTTTTATTGGCTTAATGGTAGCAGTTGGTTTTTTTATGAATGTGATACTCTGAACGCCCGCAGTATCTAATGATAGCGTCATTTCTGAACAGTCGGTTCTGTTCATTGCTACAATTTTCTTGCTTTGTTCTACGAAAAAAATACACTGAGAGTTGCCTTTAACATAGACTGTTCTTAACGAATCATGAACTAAAAATCCCTCTATGGTTTTGCCTTTTATTTGGTCGAAAGAAACTGAATCTTTTTTACCGATTAGCATGGCATTGTCCTTAAGTAAAAATTGTTTGACTCCTTTTTTGCCTGTTTTAACAATGATGTTTTTGGCAG
Source organism: Bacteroidota bacterium (assembly GCA_046302135.1). Classification (GTDB taxonomy): domain Bacteria; phylum Bacteroidota; class Bacteroidia; order B-17B0; family Aurantibacillaceae; genus AM-1111. The sequence goes on from JBKCIQ010000170.1 coordinate 23,696, forward strand.
TTAGCTGATTTTTATCGCTCCAAAGTATCGGGGATTTATGCAAAATTAAAAGTGAATCCGAACTGGTAAAAGTTAAGCTATCACATTTACCTTGTAAATCTTTTTTGAATATTGTGCAGTTATGCCATGCACGTAAAATTTTTTCTTTGCCTTTCGGCTCGGTCCACGTATAAAATGTATCTGCAGTTGCAAAAAGGGTATCTTTTTTAAAGTACTTCTCGCATTGCGGCTTTCCTGAAACAATATATAATCCACCATTCTGCCAATGTTCGGCCTTGTACCCTTTTATACAAGTTGATTCAATACTATCCTTTATTTCTGTGTTTCCGAAAATAATACCGTAACTTTTGTTTCTATCGTACAACATACTATCGCCTTTTAATGTCTGACTTCCCATTTTTATTAATGGGTTTTTGTGCAACAGGCATTTTTCATTCTTTGTATTGTACCATCCTTTTTCGGTGTAAATTGTATTTGAGTCTGAGTAAATAGTAGATGGACCTTCAAACCTGGCAATTTTGCTCACAGTATTATACTGTAAGGTGTCGCATAACATGTAATATTTTGCGTTAGTTAGTTTTACGTTGTATCTAAATGATAAGGTTTTTGATGGTGAATGATAGGATCCTCTTTTGCTTGTAAGGGTATTACCGCGGTTTTGTATTGTTCCGCCGTTCGAATAACTTGCAACTGAAGTGTTCAGGTCGTAAACCAATTGTTTGGAGGATAGCATCATGTCTTTTTCTCTGCAAGTAATATTTCCCTCCAACACTGCAATTCTTTTAGCACCGTCATAATTAAGATGGTCGCCGCTAATTGAGAGGGAATCTCCTTGCCTTAAATAAACGTGTCCAAATGCCTCTAGTGTATTGTTGTCATAAAGCCATGCGCTGTCGCAGGTCATATTTGTATTTCCATGTTTACAGTTTACTCCGCCCAATAACCTGTTAGCACCCATTTTTTTATCATAGATCATCTTTTGCTGACCACTAACTTCAATGTACTTATCGCTCGATGAGCTTTCGTTTTTAACCTGAGAAAAAGTTTCAGAAAAGAAGGAAATTAAAAATATTATCCCTATGTATTTTGTGGGTGTTTGTAACACTTCAGCAAAAATATCGTTTTTAAGTCAATACACATATTGCTATAACCCCTGCTTTTTCCAATTAATAAAAATTAACCATATCATGATGTTTTACAAATGGAATATCAATTGATGCAGAGCTCTAATTAAATTGTAACTTTGAGCTCAGTATGAATTTTCTTTTTCCGGGATTTTTGTGGGCTCTGTTCGCCTTGTCTGTTCCGATAATTATTCATCTTTTTAATTTCCGTAAGTATAAAAAAGTTTACTTCACAAATGTGAGGTTTTTGAAAGAGTTGAAACAAGAGAGTGAATCACGGTCTAAATTAAAACAATACCTTATTTTAATCTCTAGATTACTGGCATTAACAGCTTTGGTTTTTGCTTTCGCACAGCCATATTTACCTGGAAGCGATACGGCAAAAATTACGGGTCAAAAGGCAGTGAGCGTTTACATTGATAATTCATTCAGTATGGAAGCAGTTTCTAAAAATGGATACTTGCTGGATGTTGCCAAAGCAAAAGCTAGAGAGATCGTAAAAAGTTTTTCTGCAACTGATAAATTTCAGGTTATAACCAATGATTTTGAGGGAAAGCATCAGCGTTTGGTAAACAGGGATGAATTCCTTCAGATGCTTGATGAAATAAAACTTTCACCAACCCATAGAAAAATACATGAAGTGTTTATGCGACAGAAAGATTTGCTCAGTCAAAGCGGATGTAGTTTTCAGAGATCTTATTTGCTGAGTGATTTTCAACGTTCATTTATTGATGAGAAACAATTGACTGCAGATTCCCAAATGGTTTGCAGTTTGATTCCATTGCTTGAAAAAAATAATTCCGGTAATAATGTCTTTATTG
>JBKCIQ010000171.1:0-7876 GCA_046302135.1 Bacteroidota bacterium
AATATTAGTTTTAGATCTTAAAAAAGATACACTTCTTTACAGCAAATCTATAAAAGTCAAGCTTACTGAGTTCAACCTTTCAAAAAAAATTATTTCAATAAAGCTTACAAGAATTGATCAATTAACATCAAAAGTTATAAAGTATAAAGGAGAAAATAATTTCAAATTTCAATTCATCTCAGATTACTTTCAATCAAAAGACACAGTACAGTCAAAAGAAGAAAGTAAGTTTAAACTAGAATATGGAAATCTTGTTTTAAATAATATCAATTTTGTTTTCCAAGATCGAAATGATACTAGCAAAACAAGCGGAATGAATTTCTCTAACCTAGAAGTAAGAAACCTAGGCGGAGAAATTTCAAAAATTCAATTAAAAAAGGATATAATAGAATTTGATTTATCCGGATTTAAATTACATGAAAAATCAGGATTAAAAATTGAAAATTTAAATGGAAAAGTTAAAATTTCACCGGAAGAAATAAGCATCAATAATTTATTATTGGCTACCGATAAAAGTAACATCAAGGGATATTTTACCATGCAACAAAAAAGTTATGATGATTTTTCTGATTTTTTAAATAAAGTGAAATTATCAGTAGAAATAAATCCAGGTTCGAAAATTCATACTGATGATCTAGCACTGTTTGTAGAACAAGCTAAAGACATGGAAAGCAATATTGCATTCTCAGGAGAAATCAATGGAATACTGAATCAGCTTAAAGGAGAAAATATTGATATTAGGATGGGAGATTACACCCAATTCCAGGGTGGATTTTTACTCTCCAATTTATCAAACACAAATAAAATGTCCTATCAACTAAAAGTTGAAAAAGTTACTAGTCACAATAAAGATCTGATTGGGTTAAAAATACCCGGCATGAGTAAAAAAGATCGCGAGGCAGCTTTCTCATCTTTAACACCTTTGGGTATAATTTCATACAAAGGGAACGTTAATGGAAATCTTAATAGTGTCAAAACATCAGGGAAATTGAATACCGGCGCAGGAAATGTTGAAATTGACGTAGAAGTTTCAGAATTCGAAAAAAATCAAATGTTAACATATAGCGGGAAACTTAGATTGAACAACATAGCACTTGATAAATTATCGGGCAGAAAAGAATTAGGTGAAGTATCGGGTTCTGTTGAGTTAAACGGAAAGGGAACATCACTAAAAAACATCAACCTAAATTTTAAAGGTTCAATTGCTTCGTTCGGATACAACAAATATGATTTCAAAAACTTTGAATTCAAAGGAGACCTCAAAAACGAGAAAATTAAGGGCATATTTGAATTGAAAGATAAACATGCCGAACTGTATATTGAAGGTTCAGCGGGATTAAATCCAAAAAAAATTGATGTAGATTTAATAGCAACAGTCAAAAAACTTGAATTCAATAAAATCAATTTCTCCTCTAATAAAGACAGCACCAATAATCTTTCAAGTCACATGCTCGTAAAACTCTCAGGAAGTGACATAAATAATCTTTCAGGGCATGTTAACATAGATAAAACATCCTATCAACTTAACAAGGAAAAATTTTTCCTTGATGAATTCGACCTGCTACTCAATCAGAACGAAGAAAACAAGAGTATTCAATTAATTTCGGAGGTAGCAGATGTACACATAACAGGCAAATTTAATATCACAGACCTACCAAACAGTTTCAGACAATATTCTGAAAAATATTTTCCTACTTTAATAAAGGAGAAAAAAATTCCTCAGGGCAAAATATTCAAAGATAATTTCAATTATTCTGTTACAATAAAGAATTTCAACCTTATCAATGGCTTAATAGTTCCTGACCTAAAAGTTTCAGATGGAACCACAATTGAAGGAAATTATACTGCTGAAAGAAGTGAATTAACTCTATCGGCTAATTCAAAAAACATAAAATACAAAGATTACAAAATCAAAGACTGGAACCTGGATGTTAAGTCTCTATCTAAAAGTATTGAAATCAATACAGGAATTAATAAATTATGGGTAAGTGATAGTTTTTACATTTCTAAATTTGATTTTAAAAGTTCTTCTTTCGATAACAGCAGTAGCTTCAATGCTTCATGGAACAACGATGGAGCAAAAAAATACTCAGGTGACTTAACTGGAAATATCAGTTTTTTCAATTCAAAATTGGAACTAAAAATGAAAAAAATTGATGTTTGGGTTGCCGATAGTCTTTGGACACTAGCTGACTCATTAAATTCAATTGTTGCAGATACTTCAGGAAATATTTCGATTAATGGTTTAAATTTAATAGACGGAAATCAATCTATTGGTTTAAATGGGAAATTATCGAATGATGTGGATGATGAATTAGTTGTTGAAATAAAAAATTTCGAGATGAGCCAGATAAATCCACTAATTCAGGCTGCACTTTTAAAAATTGAAGGTAGATTTTCAGGAAAAGCAAAAATCGCTAAATCTGACGGAAAAGTTATTCTTTCATCAGATTTTAGCTTTGAAAATTTCCTTGTAAACGAGAGAAAAATTGGAAACGGAAGAATCAATTCAATTTATGATCCAAAGAATGAAAAACTGTCTGTTGATGGATATTTTTCGAAGGGAAATGTTATTAATGGAAAACCTTTTAACAACATCGAATTTAATGGCTACTACTTCCCAGCGAAAAAAGAGGACAATATTGATATTTCTGCTAAAATGAATGCTTTCGATATTACAATAATTCAACCTTACCTTACAGGCATTATTACATTAGCACCTAATAGAGGTGGCGCTGTAGACGGAACTTGTGCAATAAAAGGAACTTTGGATAAACCTTTAATTACGGGAAGACTTAATTTGATGAATGTAAAAGGTGTAAAGATAGATTACTTAAACACGTATTATAACGTTACCGGTGTAATAAATATTTACGAGAACAGAATATTACTAGGTGACGAAAATCCTCCAAGCGGAAGTGTACCGGATCCAATTCATTTATGGGACAAAGACGGACACGAGGCGACTGTTTGGGGAAATATTTTTCATGATAATTTTAAAATTATTAAAATTGATTTTGACGTAAATGCCAATAATTTTTTGGCTATGAATACCACAGCGAAGAATAATCCGGATTATTTTGGGAAAGCATATATTACCGGTTCAGTCGGAATGTATGGCAATGCTGATTACATGAACATGGAAATAAACATTAAAACGGAAAAAAATACTGAATTCAACATACCACTGTCAGGCCCCGCTACTGCCGAGGAAAATGATTTTATTGTATTTATAAACAAGGATACAACAAAAAAGATTAAAAGTGATTACAACAAGTCCTTATCAGGGATCAATCTTGATTTGAATTTAGAAGCTACTCCGAATGCAACGGTGAAAATGATCTTTGATAGTAAGAGCGGTGATGTAATATCGGCACGCGGAAATGGTAATATTAAACTTTCAATAAATACAAATGGCAAATTTGAAATGTATGGGCTTTACACTTTGGCGGGAGGAGACTATATGTTTTCACTTGAAAATGTTATTTCGAAAAAATTTGAAATAATATCAGGTAGCACAATCAAATGGGCCGGCGATCCATTTAATGCAGACATCAATATTACCGCAGGATACAACCAAAATTCAAGTCTAACGCCATTTTTCCCAAGCGACTCTACAGGAATGTATTCCAAACCTGTAAAAGCAAGCGTCTTGCTAAAAATGAAAGATAAGCTTATGACACCTGATATTTCGTTTGGAATAAGTCTGCCAACCGTTGATGAAACTACCAGACAAACAGTATTGGGTTATATCAATAATGATCAGGAAATGAACAGACAGGTCTTTTCACTGTTGTTATTAAAAAGCTTTGTAACACCCCTTCAACTTGCGAACCAAGGAGTTGGTTTGGGTGCAGGCTCAACAGCATCAAGAACATCTTCTGAAATGCTAAGTAATCAACTTTCTAATTGGCTTTCACAATTAAGTACGGGTGTTGACATTTCCGTTAATATTACTCCTGAACAAATGGATGTGGCGCTAAGTAAACAACTATTTAACGATAGGTTAAGCATTGATGGTAACGTTGGAGTAAACAATGCCGCAGGACAAAAAACATCCAATATGATTGGAGACATACAGGTAGATTATAAAGTTTATCCTGATGGAAAGCTCCGTCTCAAAGGATTTAATAAATCTAATGACAACACACAAATTTCAACATTGGGTGGACCATTTACTCAGGGTATGGGAATATATTACAAAGAAGAGTTCAATACCATCAACGATTTGTATGATAAATATCTTGGTTGGTTGAAAAAGAAAAAGAAAACTGATTAAAAAAAGATTATGAAAACTAAATCAGAGAAAAATTTTTACTACTTAATTTCAATTCTGCTAATAACATTTGGGCTAGCTAAGTCACAGGATAAAATAAGTTCAATGAAGAAAGATTCATTACCTGAATATATTCAATTCTCAGGTGTAATTTTAAGCAGTAATGATAGTTTAAAACCTATTCCACTAACAAGTGTAATTATCAAAGGAACAAAGAGAGGCGCAATTTCAGATTATTTTGGCTTTTTTACTTTGGTGGCTCAACCGGGCGACGTTATACAGTTTGTTTCATTGGGTTATAAAGAAGCTCAGTATAAAATTCCAGATACCTTAAGATCAATTTCTTATTCCATAATCCAGACGCTTTTTAAAGATACTTTTAACCTGAATGAAGTAACAATATATCCTTGGCCAACGAAGGAAGAATTCAAACGAGAATTTTTAAATTTAAAATTACCTGAAGATGATTATATCAGAGCAGAAAAAAATATGCAGGCTGAGGAGATGCGTGTACTAATGAAAGGATTGAGCAATGACCCTAATATTTCATATAAATATTTACAGAATTACCAGCAGACCAAATTGTACAACACAGGACAGATGCCCGTTAGCAACCTTTTGAATCCTATTGCATGGGCAAAATTCATCCAAAATTGGAAATCAGGTGTATACAGCAACAAAAAGAAAACAAATAAAAATTAGAACTAAGAATAAGTTATAATAGAAAAACTAAAGTTGCGAGTAAATTTAAACAATTGGTATTGATCTTTTACTAAGCGCGGCTTCAACAAAATCAAACGTAGAAAGTAATTCAGTTTTACCGTCAGAGATTGCAACATTATGTTCGAAATGTGCTGAAGGCTTTTTGTCAGCCGTTACTATAGTCCATTCATCATTCAAAGTGCGTACGTTCCTAGTTCCGAGATTTATCATTGGTTCAATAGCGAGTACCATCCCGTTCTTAATTTTTTTACCGCTGCCACGGCTTCCATAATTGGGAACATCAGGTTTCTCATGCAAATTTTTTCCCAATCCATGACCTACCAGCTCACGCACCACTCCATAACCATACTGCTCAGCATGCTGTTGAACCGCGTAACTAATATCACCTATATGTGCATTCAATTTACACTGTGCAACACCAAGGTCAAGACATTCTTTGGTAACCTTTACCAACTGCCTGATCTCATCACCAACATTTCCTATTATAAAGGTATAAGCATGATCACCATGAAAACCATTCAATTTTACTCCGCAGTCCACACTAACAACATCACCGCTTTTAATAATTGTTTTATTTGGTATACCATGGACAACAGCTTCATTCATACTAATACATAAAGTGGCAGGAAATCCACCGTATCCTTTGAAAGCAGGAATTCCTCCATTGTCCCTGATGTATTCTTCTGCGAGCTTATCAAGCTTAATTAACTCGATTCCTTCATCTATAAACTCAGCAATTACTCCAAGCGTTCTAGAAACCATTTGAGATGCAGATCTGCAATATTCAATTTCCTCTATCGTTTTTAAATAAATCATCTACCAAATAATTTTTTAAAAAATGAACCTTCCTTTTTCGTGTAGTTACGATGTGCCTCTTCATTGATTAACTGATGATGAAAGTCTCCACTTTCCGGATGCAACATCTGCCACACTTTATCCCAACCATGAAATCCACCAACATTTCTGTCGTCAATAAAAATATCAGCATTAATCTTTCTACTCATTGATAATTCAAACTGTTCCTCAGGATAGTTTTTATTTACCGCATAAAACTCTACTCCATTCTGACGACAATATTCTACCGCTTCATTTAATAAATCACCATCACGATAGGTCCATAAAATCAATTTATGACCTTTTTTCTGTAGAGCCTTTAACGTAGCGAAGGCAAAAAGCATTTCCTTACCGATACGAGGATAGTCGTGCTCTACAATGGTGCCGTCAAAATCAACAGCAATAACCTTTGAGTTTTCTGAAATAAATTCTTGCATTATTTTTAATGTGCTCTAGCGAATAAAACGCGTTGATTACTTGGTTTTCCGGTAAGAATACATCTACCCTCTTCCTGCTTATTATTTAACGGAATGCAACGAATAGTTGCCTTTGTTTCATTTTTTATTTTCTCCTCTGTTTCTGGTGTACCATCCCAATGAGCTGAAATAAACCCACCTTTTTCATCCAGTATTTTTCCGAAGGTTTCAAAATCATCCGCAATGGTTGTCATTTTTGATGTTCTGTCAAATGCAGTTTCAAAAAGATTTTTTTGAATTAATTCCATTAATTGATTCACTCTCTCTGTAACATTTTCCAAGGTAACAATTTCTTTAGTTAATGTATCTCTCCTTGCTATCTCTACAGTGTTATTTTGCAAATCACGTTCACCGATAGCGATCCTTACAGGAACGCCCTTGACTTCATACTCCGCAAATTTATGTCCTGGCCTGAATTTATCATCATCGTCATATTTAACCGTTAGTCCTTTTTCCTCCAATTCTTTTTTAATCTTTTGTGCAATAACAGAAATTTGTTTAAGCCCTTCTTCACCCTTGTAAATAGGAACTATTACAGCATGAATCGGAGCTAATTTAGGAGGCAAAACAAGACCTTTATCATCAGAGTGAGACATAATTAAGGCACCCATCAATCTTGTAGACACACCCCATGAAGTCGCCCAAACATAATCCATACTACCTTCCTTGTTTGCAAACTTCACATCAAAAGCTTTTGCAAAATTCTGACCAAGGAAATGTGAAGTACCCGCCTGCAATGCTTTACCATCTTGAAGCATAGCTTCTATGCAATAAGTATCTAATGCTCCCGCGAAACGTTCATTTGGTGTTTTGACACCTTTAACAACCGGGACAGACATAAAATTCTCAGCAAAATGAGCGTATACATTCAACATTTTCTTTGTTTCCTCAATCGCTTCTTCTGCAGTTGCGTGTGCTGTATGACCTTCCTGCCACAAAAACTCTGCAGTTCTCAAAAATAGTTTCGTCCTCATTTCCCACCTCACAACATTTGCCCATTGATTGATAAGTAACGGCAAATCGCGATAGGATTGAATCCAATTTTTATAAGTGTTCCAAATAATTGTTTCAGAGGTAGGACGAATGATTAGCTCTTCAGACAGCTTTGACTCAGGATCAACCAACAAAGTGCCTTTTTTTTCAGGGTCTACCTTTAATCTATAATGAGTTACAACAGCACATTCCTTGGCAAATCCTTCAGCATGACCTTCTTCCTTTTCTAAAAAACTTTTAGGGATAAATAACGGGAAATATGCGTTGACATGTCCTGTAGCTTTAAACATATCATCAAGCGCTCGTTGCATTTTCTCCCAAATTGCATACCCATAAGGTTTGATAACCATACAACCTTTAACAGCTGAATGTTCTGCAAGACCTGCATGAGCAACAATATCTTGGTACCATTGATTGATATCTTTTTCTCTCGGAGTTATTACCTTACTCATATTAACTTATAATGTACAAAAATACAATTTTTAACCGTATCCAAATATCAGTAAATAGCTGTTATTAGCACAGATTAATAATGAGAAATGAAAAATATATGGGATGTTTTTTAATATTTATC
>JBKCIQ010000172.1:0-2882 GCA_046302135.1 Bacteroidota bacterium
ACTTTCTATAAGTCAACTCGTTTTCTAACAAATCACTATCGCTGTCAGAAAGTGAAACAAAATGTGATATGAAATTTACAAAAGGGTTCATTTTTATATTTAAATGTTTATGTCGATGGGTGTCTTGCAATGACCGCTAACTCGTTTATAGCCGTATGTTTTTAATTTCCTGTTTCTACTAATTTACTTATACAAGGAAATTGACGTACCTTAAGGCGTAAACAAGTTCGTTCTATATTTCGAAAATAATTCAAATATTTTAAAATTACAAACCCACTCATACTATCTTTAATGAATCTGCAAAACTATCAATAGGACTTGCAATGCGGTTAAGCGCATAATTACTAACATGGGTGTAAATTTGTGTTGTCTTTGGACTTGAATGACCCAACAATTCCTGAATGTACCTCAAATTAGTACCCGACTCCATCAAATGGGTAGCGTAACTATGCCTTAATGTATGCAATGTAATTTGCTTATTCAAACCAGATTGCTTAACAGCTTTCTTTAAAACCAATTGTAAACTTCTAGAACTATATTTAGTATCTCCCTGCCCTTCAAACAAATATCTTTCCCTATCAGGTAAATCCTTATTAGGTTCATACTTTTCTAAATAGGTTTTTATGGTATGCTCAATGAAAGTTGAAAGCGGAACAAACCTGTCTCTTCCTCCCTTTCCCCTTCGAATCAAAATTAATTTTCTGGAAAAATCCAAATCATTAATTCTTAATCTTAATAATTCACCACAACGCAAACCGGCAGAATATATAACCGCGAGCATGGTGAAATGTTTAAGATTTGTCACAACATCTAATAGCCGCTGCACTTCATGCTTACTCAAAATATCCGGCAAATAAAAACTACGTCGAGGGCGCTCTAACTTAGAAAAATCAAAATGTTGGGCTTTATTAACTGTGTAATATAATTTAAGTGCGCTAATAAATTGGTTTTGATAAGTAACTGAAAGTCCTCTTCTGATTATATAATTATTATTGAAAAATGATATATCGTCTGTTATAAGCTGATCAGGATTTTTATTGTGGTAATAGCGAAACAATACCGCCAAACTATCTGAATAACTGTCAATTGTTTTTACGCTGTAACGTTGATTCAACATCCAATTCTTCAATTTTTCTATTCCATGTACAGCTTCTGATTTCATCTTAACATTCTCTTTATAAGACATTTTTTCTTTATAATTAAATATTAATGACGCCTCTTGCTCGAAACTTAAAGCAGGCACATTAACCTGAAAATCTGACTCAATCTTTAGAATATTTTCCTTACAATAAGCCGCTGACCAAACCTTTTGATCACTATGCCATAGTCTCTTTTTTAATTGCCTTGCTATGACAATTTTGGCCTCATCATATTGAAATTTTAGGAAAATACGTAAAACTCCGGATTCAACGCTTATCCAAACACAAACGGTTTCGGATTCAGTAATATGATTCATAAATAATAAATAAAAGTGCAAATTAAAAAGTACGACAAATAAAATTGCTTAGAAAAATGGTATAATATTTTTTCAACACAAAACTTGAAATATAAATAACTGAAACACAAATCAATAATAAGAATCTATTAAAAACAACCTAAAATCAACTTAAATTGAATTATTAAATTTAATTTTTGTGAAATAAATTTTTCTTTTTATAAAAATCGAAAAAAACCATGTTATAATTTAAAGTAAAACAAGGCTACTACTACAATTTAAGTATTTGTTTTCCAACAACACAATCAAGACATTTTTTACTTGAACACAAATTTCTGTGAATTTGAATTAGACCTTGTGACTGCAAAACATTCTTAGCTATAAAACCGTTATTCTTGAAAACATTAATTATCCGATTTTTCTCTGGTAATGTCGAATTAAAAAATGAAATAATCGAATCATGTGCTATTGCCTCATTATTAATTTGCCTAAAAAAAATATTGAAGGGCAAAATTAAATTTGTGAAAATACTATTCTCTGTTTCAATGCCTAGTGACAAACCAAAATCAGCAATTAAATTTCTTTTAATTGAAGTGAAACAAACCCTGAACCGTTTTGCAAGTATTTTTAAATCATCATTTGAATTTACAAAATTAAAAATTGAATAAAATTCAGTAAGAAAAAATGATAATTGAAGTATTTTGTTTTTGGGCTGATTTATTGGTCTCAAACCACCTGTTTTCAAAACAGATAAAATTTTAGAATTCAAGTGATGCTTTTTCAAAAGATAACTGTAATTTTTTTCTTTAATATTTAATAGTTTATTATTGCCTTCCTCCGAAGACGAAGAATGAAGTCCTGATGCCGCCATATATAAATTAATTAGTGCGTAAGGGTCATCAAAGTATTTTGAAGCGGTTATAAAAGGTATTAGTAAAGCCATTTCTAAAAATGCGTCTTTATTTACTGGTAATCCGAATGCAGCAACAAATGAACGGTAAAAAACTTCATTAATATTGTTCTTTTCCTTACAAACCATAAGTTTAATCTCATCACTTTTATGTAAAATTCTTTCTATACCCATTTTATTTAACCATTGAATATTTTTAAATAAAAGTGATGCATTTTTCCCACATGAAATTCCTTCTTCATATTTACTTTTAAAATTGAACAATGATACATAATTATGATTTAATAAATTAATCAACTCAAGGGTTTCAAGTTTGCAACCACTTATTTTAATCACACTAGAATCATCAATATAAACAACATGAAGTATAACCTGATTGTAGGACGAATCATACTGATGGCCGTGCAAATTCCAGTCTGAAGATTTAACATGAATTTCTACATTGCCATAATAAACAACTCCATTAAGTTTTATAGTTGCATCGCTGTAATCTGGTCCATTAAAAAAATTTCTACTTAACGGATTGATAATTTCTAT
>JBKCIQ010000173.1:0-9529 GCA_046302135.1 Bacteroidota bacterium
GCCATAGAATCAATTTTAGAATAAAGTGTATTATCTGCTATAACATTGGACCTGAATGACTGATAACGACATCTGAGTTCATATTGAAAATAAGGATCACTTAAAAACTGCCACCACCAAAAAGGAACATAATTCATCAGATAAAATTGCTGATATTGCCAACCAAAAGGATTATGCCCCCCGCTAAAAACGCAATTATCCCATCCCAAATCATAATCCCAAACAGGACCACAATTAATTTTACCACCTTTAGAATCTTTGTCCTTAAAAAAATAAGTACTTAAGCGGTATGCATCCGTGTTACGGGACATTTCATTAACTAAAAAATAATCTATAAAGGAATTTAAATCGATGTATTTTATATAACCACTATCCTGATTTGCGTACCAAGAACTAGCCAAAACATATTCGAAATGATCTACAAAGTTTTTTAAATAATCTTTTTGAACCTGAGGCATACTCCCAGGTTTAGGATAATAGTAGATAAAATAATTAGATGAATCAGATGTGATATTAGATGCATAACTACTATACCAGCCCGTGTCATAAGGTAACATATAATGATCCAATTTAAAAATATAACCTCCGGTTAAATCATCACCACTTATTTCATTCGAAGTTAATTTGGAAATATTAACACGATAATTATCTCTTTTAATTTTTTCTGTGAACCCATAAACTCCCCTATAATCTCCGTCAACAATCAATTCGACAAACTTATACCTTGGGCTGTAATGACCCATTTGCCTAAATATTTCATAAGAAATAGCGTTTCTCATTAGTGATTTATCATTATATATTCCCTCGAGAACCCAATCATTCTCAGGTGGCAATCCAAGAACCGATAGCTCAATGTCCTGATTTAAGGAATCTATAAAAGAAATTTTATAACTTTTCTTAGGCTGAAACATCTTACTTGATCCTCGCAAATTCAATCTGATCTTACCATTGTAAGCATTAAATGGATCAGTTAAATAATTTCGATTTCCAAATCCATTGTCTATAATACCCATCCAAACAACAATATCGTTAATTGCAGAGTCAACTTGCTGTCCACCCGAACTAATTACTACAATAGGCAAATTTGAATCCGTAAAATTTTGAGCTCTATTCACACCTAAAAGAAATAATAAGTAAAAGAGAATCAGTAGTTTTTTATTCATAGAAAAAATTTCACGAAAATTAACCACAGATATATTTAAAAAAGCTAAAAAATAGCCAAGAACAACTTAATTAAAGTTCAGTGGTATATAAAATCAGATATTTTTGTAAATGAAATTCTAAAAGAAAAACATAGCAGCAATTCCGCGGTGGCCGGCTAAGTGAATTTAGAATAACAATTAATAACTGAGTATTTATCAAGATTTATTCATTTTGGTTGCTCAATAAATTTTATTTAAAAATGAAAAACTATTTTTTATGGATTGGCTTAATATGCCTTTATCTGATCAATTTTACTAGGTCTCAAACAATTTCACCATACTTAATCGGGCAAAATGCCTGGATGCCCGACACCATTGGTATAGCAAACAACTGCACTGATCCACCTTGTCTTCTGAATGGAAAATTACACAAGAAATGGAAAGAAATCGGAGAAAGTTTTTCCAAAACAATTCGTTTTGGAGGAATTGCACCGGACAAAAATCGCCCTACGAATTATCAGTACATAAAAATGATAGATTCCATTAGAGCTAAAGGCATGGAACCAATAATTCAAGTTCCATTTCACATTTGGAGATTCAGTGCTTCAGACGCGGCTAATATTGTGCAATATATTAATATTACAAAAGGGAAAAATGTAAAAAATTGGATAATAGGTAATGAACCCGATCTGGGATACAGTTATACTTCCGCTGCACAGATAGCCGCATATTTCAAACCGTTTTCTTCTGCAATGAAGGCAATCGATCCTACCATAAAAATTATAGGACCCGAGTGCGCGTGGTATAATCAAGGCATAATAAACGGACTCACCACTCCAAACGGGCCTGATGATATTACAGGAAAAGATGCCGCAGGAAATTATTATATTGATTACATCTCATTTCACATATATCCGTTCAACGGAACACAAACACGTACTCAAGTAATAACCAAGTTAACATCTACAGGCTCGTTTCAGGATAATTTAATTGCACTCAACCAAAGATTGAGCAATTGCAATTTTACACACAATAGAACCGGAGGCAATGCAATTAAAGCGGCGGTTACAGAAGCCAATGTGAGCTGGCAGAACAATTCAGGAGACAATCTTTACGGGAACGGAGCCAATAGCTTTATAGGGGGGCAATTCATAGCAGAGTTAAGTTCAATATGCATGAAACAAAATGTTCAATTTCTAAATATATGGAGTGTGGTTGAGGGAAACTCTAATGTAAACAATATTGGCTATATAGATCCTGGAACAGGAAATAAAAAACCATCGTATTATCATTTTCAGATGTTAGCGGAACATTTTAAAGGAAACTACTTACAGGGTAGTACAAACAATTCGCTTGTTAAAGCCTTTGCTTGCTCAGACAACAACAAAATAAAAGTTATGATACTTAATCAAGATCAAAGCAATGGATACAATTTCACTTTAAGTCTGAACAATGCCTCCATCAACTCCAGTAGTACATTGAAGATCAATATAAATGGAGGATTGAATTATCCATACTTTAACGATTATATCTCTGAACAATCTACTGTACTATACACATTCAATGAATCGGGAATCGTTGAAGAAAAAATAACATATGAATTGAATACTCAGGCTGCAGCAAATCAACCACCACAAAAAATCCAATTTAATATTACAACAGGAATAAGTCAAAGCACTACTGTAAGCAGTAACACAACTTTTGGAATTAAACGAATTTATCCTGTTCCGGTATTTGAAAATAAATTCACGATTGAAATGAATGGTAATAGATCTGATATTTCAGACGAAGAACTTGAACTAACCATTTATAATATATTGGGGCAAGTGGTACAATCAAAAAAATATGGTTTTAGATCCGGTAAAGATGAAATTGAGTTACCCAACGATTTGGCAAACGGAGAATACATTGTGAGTTTACGCGAAGGGAAAAAAGACAATTACATCAGACAAAAAATTATTGTCATTAAATAAAATAATTTTAATGGGCAATAACAATCTTTTTGATTTGAGATTTATTATTATACTTCAGCTCACAAAAATAAATACCTGAGGATAAATCTGATGTATTGAGCCGTATTAAATGAATCCACGTACCAGAAATTTCCTCCTTTAAAGAAATTTTTGGATTTCCTGTAATATCTAACAACTGAATTGATACTAAAGTTGGCTCTGCAAAATATAAATTTAGATCGAGATTTTGACCACCGTATTCAACAATTGTAGAAACAATTCCCTGGCCGATTATTTTTTCAGGTTTGGTTCCGGTGATGTTTATCAATTCCGGACCAATAATATCATCAAAATAAAATGTATCTCTAATAAGACTATTTGGTCTAAAGAGGATTACCATTTTATCTACATCGTTAGAAGCTACTTGTGATCCTTGAGGAGATTGAAAATAATTAAAGGTCAAGGTTTCCCAAACACCTTGTTGAGTGGTTATTGATACAAATTCACTGTGGATACCCGATGGATAATTATCATCTAAACTATTACCTAATTGAACATAAACCAAAGTTCCAACGGGTGCCTTTGATAAAACTTTAAGTTTAATTTTAGGTGCAGAAAAAGAGTTACTCGTATAGGGCAAAACATCAACCATCTTATTATAAGGATATAATCTTATAAAATCATAAAGAATAGAATCCCTAACATAAAATGAGCACTTATTACTTGGGTTTATTAAAGAAGTAGAAGGATTATCAAATGTAGAATCTAACAGTCCGCTATGAAAACCTATATAAACATTTTTAGTAGCATCAAAATCACACAAAGTTTGCTGAGCGCTAGAAAAGAATTGCACAAAAATGAAGAAGAAAAGTAAAAAATTTTTAATCATAATAATAATTTGAAGAAAAGTAATGCTGAATTGATCCTAAACGTAAATAAATCGTTAAGAAGCAATAATAACAAGACAAATCAGGAGAACACAAAAGACAATTCCTTTTGATAAAATAATTCCTCAACAAAATCCTATTTAATCGGCATATACTTTTAACAACTATATTGAAATTAATTATGAAGGTGCTGATGCTTGGATGGGAATTTCCCCCGATGATAAGTGGTGGACTTGGAGTAGCCTGCAAAGGAATAGCAGACGCAATATCTAATCATGTAGAGCTTAACCTTATCTTACCAAAAACGATTTCAGAAAATAAAAAAAAATATAATGTTATTGGAATTGATAAAATTTTTCAAATTCGAAACAAAAACGAAACCGATTTATCAGAATATTCTATTCCTTATTACCAAAACACCTTTTTTCCATATCTAAATGAGTCCTACTTCAAGACAAGTCAAGATTTAATTAAAAATTATAATAACGGACATTTCATTTGGAATAACATTCCGGCACTGTATGGAAATGACATCATAAGAAATATAAACACATATAAGAAGTCAGCAATTAAAATAAGTGAAGACATAGAATTCGATATTATACATGCACATGATTGGATGACCATGACAGCGGGTATCGAAATAAAAAAGAAATTTAATAAACCTCTTGTGTTGCACATACATTCACTTGAAACAGATAGAAGTAATGAAGAAAACAGAGGATACATTTACCAAATGGAAAAAAAAGGAATGAAAGAGGCTGATTTAATTTTAGCAGTAAGCGATTACACTAAAAACAAAATCATATATCACTACCAAATTAAACCAGAGAAAATAGAGGTAGCACATAATGGAAATAATTATGTACCGTTTCAAAAATCAAGTTTCAAAAAAAAAGAAACAACAGTTGCTTTTATAGGAAGATTAACCAACCAAAAAGGGCCTAGGTATTTCCTAGATATCGCAAAAAAAATTCTAGAATCTAACACAAAATTTCGATTTGTAATTGCAGGAAATGGAGATAACATGAATTCCTTAATTGAATACTCAGCCTTAGAGGAACTAGGAGACAAAATTCATTATACAGGATTTCTAAACGAAAATAAATTAAAGGAGCTATGGAAAAATACAGACATATATTGCATGCCATCAGTATCCGAGCCTTTCGGACTATCTGCAGTTGAAGCTGCGTCATGCAATATTCCATGTGTTATTAGCAAGCAGTCCGGAGTGAGTGAAGTTTTAAAAAACAGCTTGCAATTTGATTTCTGGGATGTGGATAAAGCAGCCAGCCTAATCATAAACTTGGCAGAAAATAAGATGCTAAAAAAAGAAATAACTACCAATGCACTTAAAGAAGTAAAGAAAATGAGCTGGAATAAAACAGCAAAAGAAATATTAAAACATTATCATTCACACAAACTTATAAATTTTTAAATATGCCAAGCGTTTGTATATATTTTCAGGTGCACCAGCCAAATCGTTTAAGAAAATACTCATATTTCAACATAAGAAACAACGATCAATATTTTGATGATAAAAAAAACATTGAAATTCTTAACAAAGTTTCAGAAAAGTGCTACCTGCCAACCAATCAAATTTTACATAAATTAATTGAAGAAAATAATGTAAAATTTAAAATTAGTTATTCAATCAGTGGGATTTTACTAGAACAATTAGAAAAACACAGAAAAGATGTATTAGATTCGTTTATTCAATTATCTTCAACAGGTTGTGTAGAATTTTTAAGTGAAACATATGCACATTCTTTAAGCAGTATCTATTCAGAAAAAGAGTTCATCAAACAAATAGAAAAGCAAAACGATATCATTAATAAATACTTCCAACAAACACCAAAAGTTTTCAGAAACACCGAATTAATTTACAAGAATGAAATTGGAGAGGTAATTAGTAAACTAGGATTTAAGGCCATGCTTTGCGAAGGAACTGAAAAATTTCTTGGCAAAAGAACACCAAATCATATTTATAATTCATCCACTTCCGATTTAAAATTATTGCTCAAAAACTATAAATTATCAGATGATATTGCATTTAGGTTTTCTAACAAGGATTCAGGATTTTATCCACTAACAACTGAAATATTTAGCAACTGGATACATAAATTAAATGGAAATGCAGAGGTAATAAATCTTTTCATGGACTACGAGACATTTGGAGAACACCAATGGAAACATACCGGAATATTTGACTTTTTAAAAAAACTACCGAGTGAAATTTTGAAAAATCCTGAATTCAATTTTAAAACTCCGAGTGAATGTATTGAATTTTATCCTACAAGAGGAGAATATGATGTTCCCGAATATTTATCCTGGGCGGATACAGAGAGGGATTTATCAGCTTGGATTAGTAACGTATTGCAAACTGAAGCCTTAAGAAAATTATATACATTGGAAAAAAAAGTAAATCTCACTGAGAATGAATATTTCATCAAACAATTTGAACAATTACAAACATCCGATCATTTTTATTACATGTGCACCAAATTTTGGAACGACGGTGACGTACATAAATATTTCAGCCCTTTCGAATCTCCATATGAAGCATACATCTATTTTATGAATTGTATTACAGATTTCAGTATAAGGATAGATGAATATTTAACAGAAAATAATTATTCAACCAGAAGTGTTCAAATAGAAAACGGCTATCCACAGGCTAGCGTAATCAAAGCCACAAATTAAATATAAATTAAAATGAAAGTTATATTTTTTGCTTTAATTATTTTACTGCAATTTATTTTTATTGAAGCCTCACCCATACATGTAACTTTAAAAAAGGAGAATAATTTATTTAGTTTACTAGTCAATGGCAAACAATATTATATAAAAGGTGCAGGCGGAAACAGTCACTATAAAAGATTAAAAACTATTGGTGGAAATTCATTAAGAACATGGAGTGCCACCGGGGCAAAATATATTTTGGATTCTGCTTATGCAAATGGACTAACTGTTACTCTAGGTATAGAAATGGCCTTACAAAGACAAGGATTCGACTACAGCGATAAGAAAAAAGTTGGAGAACAGTTTGAAAGAATTAAAAAAGAAATTTTAAGCTTTAAAGACCATCCTGCACTGCTTGTTTGGGGAATAGGAAATGAATTGGAATTGAATACAAATAATTTTGAGATATGGAATGCAGTTGAAGAAATTGCTTCTTATATTCATAAAACAGATCCGCATCACCCAACCACTACTATGCTAGCTGGAGTACCACATGAACACATTACAGAAATAATAAAAAGATGTCCGAGTATCGATATCCTATCAATCAACGCTTTTAAAGACCTTCCGTATGTAAACACCAAAATAAAGAAATCAGGATGGAAAGGTCCATACATGATTACAGAATGGGGACCAGATGGATATTGGGAATCTCAAAAAAATCAATGGGGAGCTTTTATAGAAGCCACATCATCTGAAAAGGCAGATTTATGCAAGCACAGATATCTAAATTATATCAATAAATCTGAGAATTGTCTTGGCTCTTATATTTTTTATTGGGGTTATAAACAAGAAAGAACACATACAATATTCAGTATGTTTCAAGAAAAAAACTATGAAACAGAAATAATAGGGTGCATGCAAGAAATCTGGAACAATTCAAAAATTTCCAATTATGTTCCAAGAATTAGTAAAATTAGATTGAACAATAAGGATCTACCATTAAACTTTAAATCACAACCGTCCCAAAAATTAAATCTATCTATTAATGCTACAGATAGAGAACAAGAAAAACTTACATACAAATGGGAAATATATTTTGAGAGCAAAG
Organism: Bacteroidota bacterium; assembly: GCA_046302135.1. Lineage (GTDB taxonomy): Bacteria > Bacteroidota > Bacteroidia > B-17B0 > Aurantibacillaceae > AM-1111. The sequence continues at coordinate 7,775 of JBKCIQ010000173.1, forward strand.
AGCAAAAAATGGGTGGCGACAAAGAAATGAAGCCACCACAAATAAATGGTTGTTTCCTACAATCAAATAATTTCTCAACCGAATTTCTTACGCCCCAAACTCCTGGGCCTTATAGAATTTTTGCATATGCATATGATAAAAGCGGTCATATAGCTACGGCGAACTGGCCATTAATGGTGGAGGATCCCCAGAAATCGATTCAAAATAAACAGGTAAAGATGAAGTGATGACATTATTACTTTCATCATATAAATACAAGTAAACACGCAAATATTCTTCCTCCTTTGGAATTACAACACATATTGAGTAACCATTGTTTATTAATTTATAATCGGAATAGGGATATAGATATTCTTGCTTTAATATTTTCCACTCAACTTTTATTTCTTTACCAAAATCATTCAAGTTTTTTATAGAAAATATTTTATAATTACCCATTGAAAACGAGGCAATTTGAGGATAAATAAAATTCGGTTTTTCATTCTCAGAAATAGTCGACCAAATATTTTTTATTGACCAGTATGCAGGCTTCAAACGATTTTTATAATCGGTAATTCCAAACCATGTGTATGAACCTTCCATTCTATCTTGCCAGCAGTAAGCAACTCCACCAAGACATCTACCGCTATTTTTCTCTATATAATTTCTCCATTGGTAAGCGTACCAATCAGCTTTTTCTAATGAACTTTGCTCATTTATTCTACTTTTGGAAATTTTATTATAATGATCATTCCAATAACCCTCAGGACCAAACTCAGAAATAAAATAAGGCCTCGTTGTATCATTTGCAAGAAAAACTGAATCTAACTTAGAAATCTGACCTTGATAATAAGAATTAATTCCAATAGCATCCAATGAAGGAGCATCTAGTCGCAAATTAACCAATTCTGAGGGTAATTGAGTTTCTTCATGCTCAATACACGTTGCTACCGGATGAACAGAATCAATTTCATGAATCATCCTAGCCATTCTCTCAATCATTGCTAAATAAGCTGATCTAACTTCAATAAGGTATGGCTTTCCAAAATGATGTTTAAGCTGCCCCCAGCATTCATTACCTAATGACCACATTAGAACAGAAGGGTGCCCTTTCCATTTTTTAACAGTACTTTCAACCTCATTATAATATTGATTCAATCGAGTACTGTCTTTGGAGTAATCTACCTTTGGATCAAACCAAAAACCAAATTGAACTTTTAAATTAAAATCCTTCGCAACATTTAAAATATTATCATCATAAATATCGGAAGCATATCTGCGTACAACAGTAGCACCCATTTGAGAAATTAATTTAAAATCAGAGTTTAATTGTTCACGCGATGGATAATTAGGCCCATCACGCCAATCATGAGACAAATTGTATGCTACACCTTTAATAACAAAGCGCTTATTATCCACTAAAAAATTAAAATTCCCCAATTTATCTTTTCTAAAAATCTTTATATGCTTTGTAGATTTAATTTCGGTTTCAAACTCTGGCTCAATCAAATGAAAAAAATCATTAAATATTTCAAAAGGCTGAAATCCGGATTTGGACGTAATATTTTCATTTGAGTTCTGTGTTTTTAAATCTGCATGATATCCCTTAATAGAACAATAAATTGAAGAATTTATATCAAGAGCATAACTAAAACACTTTCCTTCGTCAATATTAAAATAAAAGACAGGTTTATTATTGGCAATATTCTTATGTAAACGAAATAATTTAGCATCAAAAGTTGATTTATCTTCAATTTTAAAAGCATCCACATAGGA
>JBKCIQ010000174.1:0-24891 GCA_046302135.1 Bacteroidota bacterium
GTCATGCACTATGTATTCCTTTCCCTCAATTCTTAATTTTCCTTGATCTCTGCAAGCTGATTCTGAACCAAATTGAATATAATCTTTGAATGCTATAACCTCAGCCTTAATGAATCATTTTTCAAAATCAGTGTGAATGACCCCTGCAGCCTGTGGGGCAGACATTCCTCTGGTAATTGTCCAAGCTCTAACTTCTTTTTCTCCTGCAGTAAAGTAGGTTTGAAGATCTAGTAATTTATATGCTGATTTAATCAGTTTATTTACACCTGGCTCATCAAGTCCAATATCATCTAAGAACATTTTTCTCTCCTCGTGAGTTTCTAGGGCTGCAATTTCAGATTCCATTGCCGCAGTAATTACAATCACTTCTGCATTTTCATTTTTTACTGAGCTTTTTACTTCCTCTACAAATTTATTTCCGGTTTTAATACTGCCTTCATCAACATTACATACATATAGAACCGGTTTTATCGTTAATAAAAATAAATCTGCAATATATTTATTTTCTTCCTCTGAAATTTCTACAGTTCTTGCACTTTCCCCTCTTTCCAATGCTACTTTTATTCTTGTAAGTACGTCGTATGTTTTTACTGCTTCCTTATCGTTTCCTGTTTTTGCAACCCTTTCGAATTTTTTCATTTTGGCCTCAACTGATTCCAAATCCTTCAGCTGAAGTTCCATGTCAATTACTTCCTTGTCACGTATTGGGTTTACCGAACCATCTACGTGAACAATGTTTGGATCATCAAAGCATCTAAGAACATGAATGATTGCGTTACATTCTCTAATATTACCCAAAAATTTATTTCCCAACCCTTCTCCTTTATGAGCACCTTTTACTAAACCTGCTATATCCACAATTTCAACCGTAGTTGGTAGAATGTTTTGAGGTTTAACCAGAGCAGCAAGTTGATTCAATCTTTCATCTGGAACTGTGATGGTTCCAAGATTTGGTTCAATAGTGCAAAAAGGAAAATTAGCTGCTTGTGCACGCGCATTAGACAAACAATTAAAAAGTGTAGATTTTCCAACATTTGGTAAACCAACAATTCCACATTTCAGGGCCATAATTAAAATTTAAACGGTTGCAAATATACGTTTATTTCAGCTTTTGGGTTATAGGGTTATCAATTGCATTTTAACATGGAACCTAATTTTTCAAAATTTACTCCATCAAAATTTCCACTGCTCATCATCAGTAAATTTCTGTTTTCCCAAACTTCGAGCTCCAGATATTTTGCAATTGATGATGAATCAGTATAGACTGATAAATTTTTGTGTTGACCAAAACTTTCTTTTACTTGTTCAGGCGAAATTGCTTTTAATTTTTTGTGCTGAATGGTATGAGGGTTGAAATATACAATTGCCTCATCAGCCTCATTCATAGAGTCTTTATACTCTGCTAGAAAATTTTCATTTAGGCTGCTAAATGTATGTAATTCTATTACGGCAGTTAATTTTCTATTAGGGAATTGTTTTTTAACTGCATTGATAGTGGCTTTCAACTTTGATGGTGAATGTGCAAAATCTTTGTAAAAGGTGAATGTCTCTGACTGTCTTACCAGTTCGAGTCTTTTTGCCGCACCTTCAAAACTTTGCATTGCAATGATAAATTCTTTTATTGAAATACCTAATGATTCACAAACTTTACTTGCACCTTCCAAATTCATTAGGTTGTGCTCACCGAAAATTTTCATCGGATATTTTTCACCCTCATAAAATAAATAGCTGGTTCCATTTTCAATACTATATTCTGGAATTTCATATGCAATTTTATCGCCTTTACAGGTAGTTTTTTCAGTAAGCTCCTTCAAGACTTCGTCTTTATTACAATAAATTAATTTTCCACCATCACTTACCAATTGAATAAATTTCCGAAACTGATCAACATAAATATCAAAGGTTGGAAAAACATTGATGTGATCCCATGCTATCCCGCTTATAAGAGCAATATTGGGATGGTACAAATGAAATTTTGGTCTTGTATCAATGGGTGAGGAGAGGTACTCATCGCCTTCTATGATCATAAATGGTGCGTCCTCGGAAAATTTAACCATTGTATCAAATCCTTTGAGTTGAGCACCTACCAAATAATCAAAATCTTTTTTGTAAAATCCAAGAACATGTAAAATCATAGAGGTGATGGTGGTCTTTCCATGACTTCCACCTATAACTACACGAATTTTATTTCTTGACTGTTCATAAATGTATTCAGGATATGAATATATTTTTAGCCCAATATTTTTAGCTTTTAATAATTCGGGATTATCTGCTCTTGCGTGCATTCCCACAATTACAGCATCCAATTCTTGATTGATTTTTTCAGGGAACCAGCCAATGTTTTCAGGAAGAATTCCTGCATTTTCGAGTCTACTTTTAGACGGTTCATTTATTTCATCGTCAGATCCTGATACTGAGTAGCCCTTCTTTTTAAGAGCAAGAGCCATATTGTGCATGGCACTTCCACCTATGGCAATTAAATGTATTTTCATTTTTATTAACTTCCTACTGCTAAATAATTAAATGATTCATATCACTTGACCTTAATTTCAATTTGCTTTAAACATTTGATTGTTGATGAATGTACTTTAATTATAAATTTGCAAAATGAATAAAGAAAACATCAACCGGCACGAGGCATTAAATGATGACCCTGAATTTTATTTTGATGAAAATAATTTTTCAACCGTGGTTTTAAATAGTGAAGATTTTTCAAAAAAAAATTCTGAAGAAATAAAAAATCTGGTGGTATTAATTTGCTCCGAAAATAGAGAGGATAAGGATAAAGCATTACTAGTATTAAAGCAACAGGATGGGAGAGAGTTGTTACTATCGGCTATTGCCGATAAATCTTTCAGAGATTCAAGAAATAAATTAGTTGCTGCTTGTTGGGAGTCAGGTCTTGATTTTTCTAAATATCTTGAGGTATTCGTGATTTTATTATTGTCAGGTAATTATCTGGAAGCGATTGAATCATTAACAGTAATTGAAAACATGGAAAATAAACTACCTGATGATATCAGAATACTTTCTGTAAATAAGTTGGAAGAGGCCGCAAAATCTGAAATTGAAAAAAGGGAACTTTACTTGATAGCAAAAGATTTTCTGACCAAATACAATAGCCCGGAACAAACAGATTAGTTGTATTTATAATCTTTAATAATTTCTATTGATTTTTTAATTAATGGATGAATGTATTCATCTTTTTTGAGATGTGGTATTTCCAGTCTTATTCTTTGATGGAAATTTTCTAGAATTTTCGATGATTTTTTTGGACGACGAAAATCAAGTGCCTGTGTCGAATTGATACATTCAATAGCAAGAACTTTCCATACATTTTCTACTATTTGAAAACATTTTGTGGCGGCATTAGCGCCCATACTGACATGATCTTCTTGGCCATTGCTACTTACAATCGAATCAACAGATGCTGGCGTGCATAACTGTTTGTTTTGACTGATGATTGATGCGGCTGTATATTGGGTAATCATCAGTCCTGAGTTAATACCTGAATCCTTAATGAGAAAAGGAGGCAATCCTCTTTGTCCCGAAATCAGTAAATAAGTTCTCCTTTCTGATATAGATGCAATTTCGGCTAACGCAATTGAAAGAAAATCCATAGCAATAGCCAAGGGTTGGCCATGAAAATTACCACCTGAAAGAATTAAATCTTCATCAGGAAACACAGTAGGATTATCAGTAACTGAATTTATTTCAGTTTCAATTATGCCCTTTACATATTGAATAGTATCAAAACTAGCTCCATGAACCTGAGGTATGCACCTGAACGAATATGGATCTTGAACATGTTTTTTGACTTCTTTAATAATTTCGCTGCCTGATAAAACCCGTGTGAAGAATTCGGCCGTTGTAATTTGACCTTTATGTGGACGAACCTTATGAAGCAATTCGTTAAAGGGTTCAATTCTTCCATCGTAGGCATCAAGCGAAAGGGCCGCAACTAGATTGGCAGATGAATAAAGTTTCTCCGCCTGAATACATATCCATGCACCAAATGCGCTCATGAATTGAGTACCATTTAGCAATGCCAATCCTTCTTTGCTTTTAAGTTTGAGTGGTTTTAGTCCGAATTTATTAATTACCTCTAATGCTGAAAGTTGCTCACCCTTGTAATTTACTTCTCCTTCACCAATTAATGGAAGAGAAAGATGAGCCAAAGGAGCCAAATCACCTGAAGCACCTAAGGATCCCTGTTCAAATATAATAGGATAGATTCCATTATTAAAGAAAAATATTAATCTTTCTACCAATTCCAAGCTTACGCCTGATTTACCGTATGAAAAGGCTTGAATCTTTAAAAATAACATCAGTTTTGATATGAATTCCGGCACTTGATTTCCCGTACCGCAGGCGTGTGATTTAACCAAATTTTCTTGAAGGTCATTCAACTGTTCGTTTTCAATACTAACATTACAAAGTGATCCAAAACCGGTATTTATTCCGTAAATCGCAGAATTATTGTTTTGTATTTTTTTATCTAAGTAAGCGCGACAGTTAATAATTTTATCTTTTGCAGATTCTGATAACTCTATTTGAATATTATTATTAATTACCTGCTCAACATCTGAAAGAGATAAAATTCTATTTGGGCAAATTGTATGTTTCATACAGGCTAAGTTCGGAATTTTTCAGAAGAGATATTGAAAATGTCTCCTTTGAAATTCTTTATTTTTATTCTTTTTATCGCTTTGGAATAAATTACTTCCAAAAATTAACTTCACTTCATGAGTACCGCTACTTGCCCGCATTAAATTATTTGTTGTCAAATCATATGAATAAGAAATCTGATAAGTGTTCAATATTGAATAACCAACATGAAAAGCGACAGCAGATTTAAGCCTATAACTAAAACCTGCTATGAAACTTTCCTTAAAATGAAGCCGTAGCGTATAATCTGCCATTATGGGGGTGTTTGGTAGATAACTTGTCATAAATGAATTTTCCCAAATCAAAGAGTTATCGACCTGCCAATTGTATCCTACAGCAAAATTATAATGTAATACCTGTGAAAAAACTGCTTTTTTTGTAGTGTCTGATTTGTAATATTCAAGTCTGGAACTTGTAAGATTATTTGCTGATATTCCTAAATAAAATTTATCATTGTAATATAAAAGTCCACCATTTAAATTTCCGCTCACTGCTTTATCATTAATACTGTAATTAACCGCAGGATCCTGCTGGTTTTGTGTTGTAATTCTATCAGAAAAGTAACCTTGAGACTGATATCCACCGCCTAAACCAAATGCCAATTTTGCATCTTCGAATTTAATGTGATACGCGGCGGCCATTGTAGCAGAAAAATTTCTAAAAGGCCCAATTTCATCCTGAAGAATAATTCCGCCTAGTCCTAATTTTTCTTTAGCAAATTTTCCATGTATAGATAAATACATACTTTTTGGTGCACCTTCATAACCCACCCATTGATTTCTATATCCTAATCTGACATCAATAAGCTTTCTTGAGCCTGCAACTGCTGGATTAAAAATAAATAGACTACCTCGGTGTTGTGTTAGATTAAGATTTTGCTGAGAATAAGTAATTAAAAATAAATGAAAAAATAAAATGAAGAATAATAACTTAAATTGAGTAAATGACAACACCTGAAACTTCGAATAAGGTTTTCTAACAAAATCAAAGCCAGCCTCCCATAGCCGTCTTTGCGGTTTTTCTTCTTCCTCTGCAATCCCTAGCTACACATGATTCAGCAAAAATAAATATGCCCAAGAGAAGTAGAATTAATAACGGCTTTATATATTTTTTCATAGTTTTTTAAATTTAAACAGCTGCAATTTTATCGCTTCTGTATTGACCTGACTTAAGTTTGTTTTCAATTGATGAGAAACATTCTATAGTGTATTTTACGTCATCTAAAGTATGTACTGCTGTTGGTATTAAGCGTAAAATAATTATACCTTTTGGTACAACAGGATAAACAACCATCGAGCAAAAAATATTAAAGTTTTCTCTTAAATCAACTATCATGTTGGTTGCTTCAGGAATAGAACCATTCAAATAAACTGGAGTTACCGGTGATTCTGTTTTGCCTATATCAAAACCTGCTTGCTTTAAGCCATTTTGCAATTCCCTTACATTTTCCCAAAGTTTTTCACGGTACTCAGGGTGTTTTCTCATTAGTTCAAGTCGCTTTAATGCACCAATCACGATTGGCATAGGTAAGGCCTTTGCAAAAATCTGAGAACGCATGTTATACCTTAGGTATTCAACAACGTGTTCTTCACTTGAAATAAAACCACCAACAAGTGCAAATGATTTAGCAAAGGTTCCGAAATAAATGTCAATTGCATCCATGCAACCTTGTTCCTCTCCGGTGCCTGCGCCTGTTGGACCCATTGTTCCTATTCCATGAGCATCATCTACAAATAATCTGAAATTGAACTTTTTCTTAAGTTCTGTTATCTCTTTCAGTTTTCCCTGATCACCACTCATTCCAAAAACTCCCTCGGAAATGACAAGAATAGATCCCCCTGTTTGCTCAACTATTTTTGTTGCCCTTTCCAACTGTTTTTCACAATTTGAAATGTCGTTGTGTGGAAACACAAAGCGCTTACCCATATGTAGCCTAACGCCATCAATTATGCAGGCATGACATTCAGAATCATACACAATTACATCATGTCGATCTACCAAACAATCAATTGCACTTACCATTGCCTGATAACCATAGTTACAAAGAATTGTGTCTTGTTTTTTTACATACTCAGATAATTCAGACTCCAATTGTTCGTGAAAATTACTGTTTCCACTCATCATTCTTGCACCCATAGGGTAGGCTAGACCATAGTTTTTAGCGGCCTCTTCATCCGTTTTCCTGACTTCGGGATGATTTGCCAAACCAAGGTAATTATTAAGGCTCCAGTTTAATCTTTCTTTTCCTCTGAAAATCATTTTTGGAGCTATATCTCCTTCTAGTTTAGGAAAAGTAAAATATCCGTGTGACTCCTTAGAGTGCTGTCCTATAGGACCGCGATTCTTTTTAATTTTTTCAAAAAGATCTTTCATTTTAAATCAAGCTTTAAACAAAAATACATAAAATATTCAGCTTTGAATTTAGTATCCAGGATATAATTCAACAGAATTTTCAAAAAAATTAATTTTTTTTATGGAATATATGAAAAAGCTTCATCATCAGTATATCCAAAAATTTAAAAAAATGAAAACATTCTTTCTTTCAACACTAATCTCCTTGAACTTATCAGGAGTTAATCCGTTAACAAAAGCTCAACCAAACTTCCCATCTGAAGGTTTATTGAAAGCTTCAGTTTCAAACGAAAAAACATTAAAAAGTACACCTGAAAAAGTAACAATATATTTGCAAGGTGCTCAGGTCTTTAGGTTGGCAAATATCAATTTAATTAAAGGAGATAATTACGTAGTATTTGAAGGTCTTGAAAATAATATTGACCCATCTTCCATACAGGCGGGTGGATCAGGAAACTGTATTATAACTGAGGTTCAGCATGTGGTTAAATATCCTGAGGCCGAAAAAATCAAAATAAGTGGTGATGCTAAATTTCAAAAAGCACTTAAAAATATGAATGATTCAATTACGATTCTTGACTACATCCTTGAAGAACAACAAAACAGAAAATTAGTGCTCGAGACAGAAAAATCAGTTTTATTGAATTATAGTCTTTATAAAGGAACAAGCAGAAAAGATTCAATTTTATTATTGAAAGATGGCTTGTCATTTTTAAGGGATAAACTTAATAACATATACTCTGAGTTAATGAAAATTAAGAAAGAACAGGCTAAAACACAAGAGTTAAAATCTAATTTACAGGCCAGGATACAGGTACTGCAAATTGATCTGAACAACCAAACTACTACTTCCAATATTAATGAGGTAAATAAACCTGATTACAGAATAGCATTAACTATAAATTCTGATTTTGCTACCAACGTTCAATTAAAACTAAATTATTACGTAAGCAATGCCGGATGGACACCCTTTTATGATTTGAGGACAAATGGTGCTGATAAAGGAATATCATTAACCTACAAAGGAAATGTGAAACAAATGACAGGGGTAGATTGGAATAATGTTAAAATTACATTGTCAACCGGAAACCCAAAGCAAAACTTTAATATACCTGAACTAAATCAATGGACTATAGGAGATTATATTAGTATGAATCAGGATAGAATGAATAAAAACAAAAACCTTTCCAGCTCTAATACAACAATGTTCGCCTCACCTTCAATTTCATCCAAAGGAAACGAGACATATGCTTGGTCTACAGATGATGTTAAAGACGAGGAGGATATCAGTTTCACCTACGAATATACAAGCAAAGACCTGAATATGATTCAGGCTGAATTTGAAATTTCTTTGCCTTACAATATTCCATCAGATAATAAAAATCATATGGTGAGTGTAAGCCAAAAGGAATTGGAAACACAATATGTTTATAAAACAGTTCCGAAAATTGATCCTACCGCATTCCTTACTGCAAGAATTTCAGGATGGGAGGATATGAACCTATTGCCGGGAAATGCAACAGTTTACTTTGACGGCACATATATAGGACAAACCTATTTAAATACTGGAGTTGTTAGTGATACTTTAGAATTGTCACTTGGTCAAGATAAGAACGTAGTAGTTAAAAGATCCAAGTCTAAAGACAAGAGCAAGGAAAAATTTCTTGATAACGATAAAATGTACACGTTTGCCTATGAAATTTTCATTAGAAATGGCAACAACAAAGCAATCGCTATAGAGATAATAGATCAATTGCCAACTACTAAAAATAACAAAATAAAAATTGAGGCTGAAGATTTAGATGGTGCGAACCTAGATGAAAATACCGGTAAGTTACTGTGGAGAAAAACTGTTAAAGCTAAAGACAATAAAAAAATCACATTTACTTACCAAATCAAATCTCCAAAAGAAATTCCATTAACCTTTAAATGATTTTATTAAAATTGACGTTAAGGCCTTTCATTTGAAGGGCCTTTTTTTTTAAATGAAATGTGAGATTTTATTTTAAGTTATTGTAATAAAAATGAATGAAATTGATTAAAATTGTCTAATGAATAAAATTATTTTGGAAACAATTTTATGAATTTTGGGTTGTCTCAATTATAATCCGTTTGATGAAAAAATATTTTTGTATTGTTTCAATTTTTATATTATTATTTTTCTATTCCTGTGATGAAAAACAATCTAATGATTCGCGAACTGTATTTAAGTACAATGAGATTGGAAATATTAATTCCTTAGATCCTGTTGAGGCCAGCAGTTCTGAAAATTCCTGGGCAATCAATCAAATATTTAACGGACTTGTTCAGATTGATGACAGCTTAAGAATTCAACCCTGTATTGCAAAATCATGGGAAATTTCCAGTGACGGTCTTAGCTACATTTTTCATCTCAGAAATGACGTAAGATTTCATAAAAGCCGGATTTTTAAAAATGGAGTCGGAAGAATCGTTGTTGCTCAGGATTTTGAATACAGCTTTAGTAGACTTTTTGATCCTAAAATTTCAAGAGCTTTAAGTCTTGTTGAGATAATCAGTCATGATGAGAAATCAGTTAAAGGAATAAATGCAATAAACGATACTACATTAATAATAAGATTAAATAGACCATTCAGACCTTTTCTTAACCTTTTAAGTATGAAATTTTTTTCAGTTGTGCCTCATGAGGCAATAAAAATTTTCGGCAAAGATTTCGGTAAAACACCAATAGGAACCGGACCATTTAAGTTTAAAAAATGGGATGATTCGAAGATGGTCCTTTTAAAGAATGAAGATTATTTCGAATTTATTGGTAATAAAAGAATGCCATTTGTTGATGCGGTAAACATTACCTTTATTAAAGACAAACAAAGTGCATTTCTTCAATTAATGAGAGGTGAAATAGATATGATCAGTGGAGCAGATGCTGTTAACATTGATGTACTGTTTGACAATTCAGGTAAACTTAAAGATGAGTATAAAGGAAAATTTCAATTGCAAACCTGCCCATATTTAAAAACCGATTATTTAGGATTCCTTATTGATGAAAATATTCCAGGCATAAGTAACAGTCCGGTAAGGTTCAGGTCAATTCGACTCGCTATGAACTATGCAATTGATCGTGATAAAATGATGAAATTCTTCCGAAACAACATAGGAAAGCCTGCAAATTACGGTTTCATCCCTCCGGGATTACCGGGCTATCGAATTAAAAATATTTCAGGTTATTCCTACCGCCCCGATAAAGTTCGACAACTTCTTAGAGAAGCAGGATATCCTGAAGGAAAAAATTTACCTGTAATAACCTTACACACCACAGAAAATTATTCTGATCTGGTTGAATTCATTCAATCACAACTAGAAAAATTCAACATCAAAATTAATATAGTTGTTGAGCCTGCAAGGGAACTCAGAAAAGCCATTATTCAAAATGAATATGCTTTTTTTAAACGAAGTTGGGTTTGTGATTACCCTGACGCTGAGAATTTTCTATTTATGTTTAATTCAAAAAATTTTTCACCAATAGGACAGAATTATTTTCATTTTAAAAACGGGGATTTTGATTCTTTGTATCAAATGGCACAAAGGGAATCTGATGAAAATAAAAGGAATGAATATTATTCAAAAATGGATCAGATAATAATTAATGAGGCTCCAATAATACCTTTGTTTTATGATCAGGTTGTTAGGCTTGTTTCTAACAACACAGAAGGCTTGAAAATCAATGCTCTTAATTTACCAGACCTAAAAACGGTAAAAAAGAAGAAAAATAAAAGTCTGGAAAATTGATTTTAGAATAATTAATAAAGAATACATTTGTATTTAATAATGAAAAAGAAATTAAGTTTATTCATAACATTCATAAGCTTAGCACCTTTTATTTTAAATTCTCAAAATAATTGGGATTCCACCAAATATGTAAAATATTCTGATAGGTTGGTATTAACTTGCTTTGTATCTACAAGAAGATTCAATTGTAATATAGATCAATTACATACGGAAGCCGACAGTGGTAAAGCTTTGCTTAATTATAACGCAGAAGCAAATCAAGTAACAGGCTTGCAAATGAATTACGATAAACTTGCGCTTGGTTTTGGATGGAATAGTGGTTCTCCGGATGTGAGACTTAAAGGCAAAACCTACTACAGAGACTTTAGTATTTCATTTGGAGAAAATAAATGGATATTAGATGCCAGCTATCGCGCTTATACCGGATTTTATGAAGAAAATTCACCTAATTACTTACAAAACTTTCAAAATGGAGATCCATACCTTCAAGTTCCTGGAATGGAAATCAGACAAATTCGTGGAAGATTCAGGTACTTTACCAATCATAGAAAATTTGCATATAGCGCCGGCTATGGTTACACCTGCCGACAACTTAAAAGTGCATTTACCTGGGTACTTGGCGGAGGATTTGTAAACAACAGAATTGGTTCTGATTCAAGTTTATTTTACCCAAATGTAAGAACTTGGTATGCATCAGATTCTACGATTAAATCGTTAAATATGTCCGGAGTATCATTTGGTGGCGGTATTTCAGCTAACATAGTAATCTTTAAAAGACTATTCATGAATTTTACCTTCAATGCATATCTTGAGCCTCAATTAAGAAAATATCAGAACCTGGATGGCACTGAAATTTCAAGTTATAAAACATCTTCTGCTGTAGATTCAAGATTCGCGATGGGATATAATGGAAGAAAATTTTTCATTTTTATTAATGGCACGGTTGATTATAATAATTTAGACGCTGATAATATGAGACTAGCAACTAGGTTTATTTCAGGGTCCTTTAACATCGGATATCGTTTTAAAGTCAAATGCCCAAAATTTTATTCGGATTTTAAAGAAACAAAAATGTATAAGCTGTTATAAAATTTATGTCTTATTCGAGTTTAAAAAGTTGTCTCACCGATCTTGAAAAAAATGGACACCTAAAGAGAGTTAAAGAAGAGGTTGATCTTAATCTTGAGTTAGCATCGATACATTTAAGGGTTCATGAAAAAGGCGGCCCTGCGATTCTTTTTGAAAATGTAAAAGGATGCAAGTATAAATGCGTTTCAAATATTTTTGGTACGACCGATAGGAGTAGGTTCATTTTCAGAGAAACACTTGAGTCTGTTCGTAATCTGATTGAATTAAAAAACAATCCAATTTCTGCATTTAAGAATCCTTTAAAATCATTGAGTTCTTTTTTTGACGCAATTAAATCACTTCCAAAAAAAGAAAATTTAAGTCCTGATTTTGAAGAAGTATATATCAGTGACCTTCCGTTGATAAAGCATTGGCCTATGGACGGTGGTGCTTTTGTTACACTTCCTCAGGTATATTCCGAAGACATAGATAAACCTGGAGTAATGAATTCCAATGTCGGCATGTACAGAATTCAATTAAATGGAAATGATTATTTACTTAATCAGGAGATAGGACTTCATTACCAATTACACAGGGGAATAGGTGTTCATCAGAAAAAAGCTGCTGACAAAAAAAAGAAACTAAAAGTCAGTATTTTTATTGGGGGACCTCCTGCTCACACCTTCGCTGCGGTAATGCCATTACCCGAAGGTATTTCCGAGCTCACATTTGCTGGTGTGCTTGCAGGAAGAAGATTTCGTTATGCCTATGTAGATGGTTACTGTATTTCTAATGATGCAGATTTTGTTATTACAGGTGAAGTAGAAAATGGTGTGAACAAACCTGAAGGTCCTTTTGGAGATCATCTTGGATATTACAGCCTTAAACACGAATTTCCATTGCTGAAAGTACATAAGGTTTACGCAAAGAAAAACGGAATATGGCCGTTTACAGTTGTTGGAAGACCTCCTCAAGAGGACACAGCATTTGGTAATATGATTCATGAAATGACCGGAGAAGCATTAAAGCATGAGATTCCGGGTGTTAAAGAGGTTCATGCAGTAGATGCGGCCGGTGTACATCCTTTGCTTTTAGCTGTTGGAAGTGAGAGATACACACCGTATTTGAATGACAAACGTCCTGCAGAAATATTAACACAAGCAAATCGTATTTTAGGAACAGGACAATTAAGTCTCGCAAAATTTTTATTTATTGCTGCAGATGATGATTCGAAATTGAGTGCCCATCACGAGAAGGAATTTTTCAAATTTATTTTTGAAAGAATTGATTTAAGTAGAGATGTACATTTTCACACCAACACATCAATAGACACTCTTGATTATTCAGGTACAGGATTAAATACAGGAAGTAAAGTTGTTTTTAGTGTTTACGGAGATGTAAAACGAAATCTAAAAGACAAACTTAATGTTGAGTGGAATCAATTTAATCATTTCAAAAATTTTTCTTTGGTAATGAGTGGAGTAGTAGCAATTCAAACGTCTTCCTTTGTTGATTATTCGACTGCTTCTTCAGATATTGAAAAAATTCAGAAAACCTTTGAAGGAAAGAAGGATCTATTGGATGGAATTGTAATGATTATTCTTTGTGATGATGCTGAATTTCTTTCTGCCGATATTAAAAATTTTCTTTGGGTTACATTTACTAGGAGTAACCCATCACACGACATGTATGGTATTGACTCCTTTATACAATACAAACATTGGGGTTGTAAAGGACCTCTGATAATTGATGCAAGATCTAAGCCTCATCATGCCCCCGTACTTATAAAAGATGCTTTAACTGAAAAAAATATTGAAAAAATATTTTTGAAGGGTGGGAGTCTGCATGAACTCTGAGATTTAGTATTTTATATATCCTTATTATAGTTGATTATTATCATCGCTTTTAGTTATTCTAAATCTGATTTTTATATAAAGTTTTTAAATGATAAAAAAAACAATTCTTGTTGCATTGGATTACCACAAGGCGTCTCAAAATGCATTACAATATGCATTGAACTTAGCTTATGAAATGAAATCAGAGTTGTTTTTATTGCATGCATTTCATGTACCTGTTCCGACGATGGATACATCCATGCCTATTCAGAGTAATAAGGAAGTTCAGAATTTCGAAAATAAAAGAATTGACAGAGTTATTAAATCAACTTTGGAAAATTTTAAATATAAAATTAAAATTAATGGAAAAGCCATTGAAGGGCTTGCAGGTGAAATAATTCCAAGTTGGATAAAAAAACACAAGCCTAATCTTACAATTATGGGTATACACAGTGTGGGAGCTTTAGACGAATTTTTATTGGGAAGTACCTGTGAAAGTATTATTCGCGAAGATCTTGTTCCTGTATTGATAATTCCTTCGAATGTTAAATTCAAAAAAATAAATCGCATAACATTTTCAACAGACCTTAAGGAAATTAACACTTCATACATTACTGAAAAATTAAAATACTATTGTAATTTATTTAGTGCAAGCCTTCATATTTTACATATTAATGAACCAAATGGGTTGGTTTTCTCTGAAGAAAAAGAAAACTTGGAAAAGATTAAAGAAGAATTTTCAAAAGTGAAAATTAAAATATCAGAACCTGAATCAAAAAAAATTACAGATATTATACTTAACGAGGGTTTAAAAAATAATAGCCGATGGATAGTATTAATTCACAAAAATTATGGCTTATTAAAAGAAATTTTTCACAAAAGCATAATAAAGAAAATGATTTTTCATTCTGAGATTCCAATTCTGGTACTCAATAGCGGTAAAAAATAATACTATTGTTTTATTATTTTTCTGGTTGCAAAATTTTCACCTGATTTAATATTTAGAAAAAATATTCCTGAAGGTAAATTTGTTAAGTCAATTTGAAAATCCTTCAATTCGCCATTAATATTTTTGGAATAAACTTCCTGACCTAATTGATTAATTATTTTAAGTTCAGTTTCATAGCTATTGTTACTTGATAAATTAATATTAAAAATTCCTTCAGAAGGATTCGGATAAATTGAAATCCCTGAATTAAACAACTCATCTTTAAGGCCTGTAAAAGTTGAAATATTAATATTATCCAAGTAAAGAAAATTCTCATATTGCGAAGAATTTCTGAATTTAAATATAGCACCTTGTGCACCTGAAAAATTTGAAAGTGAAATTACTTCATAACGCCATTGCGTTGATGATGGAATAAATGCTGAATTACCATATGTTGGACTTGTGGTTGTAAGTGCTACCCCAAATTTCTTATAAATGCTCGTCCATGTTGACCCACAATCTGTTGAAATCAATACGTTTAACGTATCAGAATAATTTGGATTGGATGTAGGATTGGTGTAAAGTTTATAGGCAACATTAAAAGATAGGGCAGGAGATGTTGCGGTTGAGAGATCAATTGCAGGCGTAATGATTTCATCAATTTCACCTGTAAAATCATTGTTATAATTATCAATGGTTGCACTTGCCACGCCGTTTTTTGCAGCTGCAGTAGTTCTTTGCCAGGTATCGGCACCATCAGGATTATTTAAAGTCCAACCACTTGGAACAAAAGTGGTACTTTCAAATCCCTCTGTAAATGGTAAAGATAGACCACCTCCGCTTAGAATAGAAAATTGTGAAAATGCAGTATCATTAACAGTGTTCTGATCAACCAAACCATTTGGCAGTGTGGTATAACATTTAAAAATATGATTTCCGGATGAGGCTGCCATAGCCGGTAACGAAATTGTAGTGTCAGCTAGTGATAGAAGATTTCCGGTAAAATTTTGTGTCAGCACAGAACCGTTGTCAACCTGATAATTAATTACTGCAGATGTTAATGGGTTTATACCCCAGTTTTTAATTACTACAATGGGATTAAACGTTGTATTACATGAACTTCCGGTTGGTTGTACAATTGAGGTGCTTGAAGCGTCATCATTTAATAGTACAACAGGAGTACAACCGTTGGACGTTTGCAATGAGTTGTATGGAGGGTTATTTAGAACTGCCAGCATTCTCTGACATTGATCATAAGTAAACATGTACATACCCGCATCATCTGTATAATCCATATAGTTCATGAACATACTACTTGTGTCAGAAGCATTACAACAGCCACCTGTAGCTGCAGTTCCCTGAGGGAAAGATGGTGTTCCGTAATTTTCTCCTTTTTGGTTTGGAGTATCATTACAGTTATCACTTCCAAAACAAGTTCCAAAATCGTCGCCCCATATGTGTTCAAGATTAAAACAATGACCGAATTCATGGGTTCCTGTTCTTCCCTTGTTAAATGGGAACTGAGCTGTGCCTATTGTACCAGTACAGGTATAATTTATTACTAAACCATAGGTGTTACTATAGCTAGCTGTTGGAAATTCACCATAACCAAGTAATGAATTGCCGAGATCACAAATCCAAATATTCATATATTTCGAAACATCCCACGCATCATCCCCACCCTGCGCTGTTTTTTTCACCTTATCATCGGTACTGAATGAAGTGTTTGGCGTATAAACATGCAATATTCCGTTGGTTGGATTACCATTTGGATCTCTTTGAGCAAGACAAAAAGTAACATTAACGCCTGATGCTACAGATTTGAATAGTGGTGGTACTAATCCTGTATCGGAATTTAATTTTTGAAAATCATCATTTAAAACTGTAAGTTGAGAAAGCGCTTGGTTATCAGAAATATTTTCATTGTTATTATTATACAAAATGTGAATAACAACCGGAACAACAATATTTACTGAATTACTCTTAACTATTTTCTGATTAACGACTTGATTTTCAATGTTAGCTCGGTATTTTTCCACCTCTTTTGCGTAGCCGGGCCTTGTTTTCAGAAGATATTCATGGTGTTCTTTTGTGCCACATGTTCTATGCTCAGGGACAAGTTTGTTCTGTGCAGATGTAAATACGATATAAATTGACAGTAATATTGTAAAGAATATATTTTTTTTCATGTTTTTTATTTAAAGTTTTGAGTAATCTAAGTTAAATAAAATTTAATCAAGAGTTAAATTTTTGCTGTTATTTAATTTAATAAGCATTATGTTTTTTATACATTTGAAACAATCATGACAAAAAAAATTTATCGAGAAGTTGAAGTAAGTTCTGTTGTAAGGTACCTGCCCGAAAACAGTAATGCGATGTTGAATTCGTATTTTTTCATGTACACTATATCCATCGAGAACAAATCCAATGAACCAATTCAACTCATGAGCCGTCATTGGGATATCTTTGATAGTAACGGTGAAAAAAAAGTTGTGGAAGGTGATGGAGTTGTTGGCGATCAACCCGTCATTCAGCCGGGAGAAAAATTTCAGTACACCTCAGGTTGTTCGCTATCTACAGATATTGGAAAAATGAGTGGGTATTACAACATGATACGACTCTCCGATGTCAAAAAAATTATCGTTCCTATTCCAGAATTTTATCTTTCGATTCCCTACAGATGGAATTGAAATTAAAACCCAACAACTTAATTTATAACAAATTTTTGCCGTTACAATTTTTCTTAATTTTATATTTGTCTTAAAATCAAATTTATGCCTAAAGGAATTTACAAAGTACCTATACCTGTTAACGAAACAGTAAAACAATACGCTCCGGGAAGTCCTGAAAGAAAAGAACTTCAGGAAACACTGAAAAAAATGAGATCTGTGGAAGTTGACATTCCTATGTATATTGGATCTGATGAGGTTAGAAGTAAAAACACAATTGACCTTTGTCCTCCGCATGACCATAAGCATAAACTTGGACGATTTCACAAATCAGGAAAAGAACATGTTAAACAGGCTATAAATGCGGCAATGTCAGCAAAGGAAAAATGGCAAAATTTATCATGGGAACACCGTGCATCTATATTTCTTAAAGCGGCCGATTTAATTGCAGGTCCCTATAGAGCTAAGTTGAATGCGGCCACAATGCTCGGACAAAGTAAAAATGCTTTTCAAGCAGAAATAGATAGTGCCTGTGAGATAATAGATTTTTTGCGTTTTAATGTTTACTACATGACGGAAATTTATGCTGATCAGCCCGGTTCTAATCCGGGAATGTGGAATCGATTGGAGTGGCGACCTCTTGAAGGGTTTATTTATGCATTAACTCCATTTAATTTTACAGCTATTGCTGGAAATCTACCTACAAGTTGTGCAATGATGGGAAATGTTGTGGTTTGGAAGCCAAGCAATACACAAGTTTACTCTGCAAATGTATTGATGGAAATTTTTAAGAAGGCAGGAGTACCGGATGGCGTTATTAACCTAATTTATCCTTCAGGTCCTGATGCCGCTGATGTGATTTTCTCCCATTCAGATTTCGCGGGTATTCACTTTACAGGAAGCACAGAGGTCTTCAGAAGTATTTGGAAAACTATTGGTGAAAATATTTCAAAATATAAAAGTTACCCTAGGATAGTTGGTGAAACAGGAGGAAAGGATTTTATTCTTGCACATCCTTCGGCTGACCCAAAAGAAGTTGCTGTTGCAATTTCGAGAGGAGCTTTTGAATACCAGGGACAAAAATGTTCGGCAGCTTCCAGAGCTTATATTCCGAATAACATCTGGCCACAGGTTAAAAAATTCGTTCAACAGGACCTTTCATCAATGAAAATGGGACCTACTGAAGATTTTACAAATTTCATTAATGCAGTAATAGATGAAAAATCTTTTGATAAACTGAAGAAATACATTGATGCGGCTAAAAAAGATAAGAATGTTGAAATAATTGCCGGTGGAAATTGTGATAAAAGTAAAGGATATTTTATTGAACCTACCATACTTTTGGTAAAGGATCCTAAATATGTTACCATGTGTGAGGAGCTGTTTGGTCCGGTACTAAGCATTTATGTTTATAGTAGTAAAAAATTTAAAGAAACTTGTGACCTAGTTGATGAAACTTCAATTTATGCACTTACAGGTTCTATTATTTCTCAGGATCGATATGCAATAGAATATGCAACTAAGCGATTGGCTAATGCTGCAGGAAATTTTTACATCAACGATAAACCTACAGGTGCAGTAGTTGGACAGCAACCATTTGGAGGTGCAAGAGGTTCCGGGACAAACGATAAGGCAGGTGCCAAAATCAATCTATTAAGATGGGTTTCTCCTAGAACAATTAAGGAAACTTTTGTTCCTCCAACTGATTACCGATACGCTTTTCTTCAGGCAGATTAATATTTGCTTTCATTTCAATATTAAAAAATCCAATTTGATTTTTTATGAAGGATATTTCATGGTTATCGAGAACTAGTTTACTAATAGGTGAGGAAAAGGTAAAGCAACTAACTAAAAAACATGTTATGGTTGTTGGTATGGGTGGGGTAGGGTCTTACGCCGCAGAATTTATAGCCAGAAGTGGGATAGGTAAAATGACTATAATAGATGGTGATGTTGTTGATCCTTCAAATAGAAATAGGCAATTACCTGCACTCGCATCAACACATGGTATTTCCAAAGCAGAAATCATGGCTGAAAGGCTTTTGTCAATTAATCCTGAATTAAATCTTGAAGTTGTAAAAGAATTTATCAATCCGGAGGTTGTAGAAGGTCTATTGTCGAAAAAACCTGATTATATTATTGATGCTATTGATAGCATAACACCAAAGGTTACCTTTTTAAGGACGGCTTATTATAATAAACTGCCGCTCGTAAGTAGCATGGGTGCAGGAGCTAAACTAGACCCCACAAGACTAGAGGTTGTTGATATTTCTGAAACATTCAACTGTCCCTTTGCTCAGCAAATCAGGAAAAATCTTAGAAAATTTGGAATTCATAAAGGAATAAAAGCGGTTTTTAGTCCGGAATTACCAATCAAAGAAAGCCTTATGCTTACAGATGGTAAAAATTATAAGAAATCAGCGTATGGTACTATTTCTTACCTTCCTGCAACTTTCGGTGCAGTGGTTTCATCTGTAGCAATAAGAGATTTAATTAACGGAGAGGAGCAAGATTGATCAAAATATCTAACTAGCAAGTTTCATTCTTGAATTTCAAGAGCATCAGATTCTATTATTGATTTATTCATGTTTTTATTGGCTATAGAAAGCAAAATAGCAGGTAACAAAACAAGATTAGTTATGAGTGACATCAGTAATGTTAGTGAAATTAATATTCCCAACGCAGCTGTTCCGCCAAAACTTGAAACTGAAAATATAGAAAATCCAAAGAACAGAATTGTTGATGTATATATCATGCTTAATCCTGTTTCTTTAATTGAACTACTTATTGCTTGAACAGAATTACCTCCTAGTTTCTTTAATTCCTGCCGATATTTTGTCAGAAAATAAATTGTTCCGTCTGACGAAATACCAAAGGCAATACTAAAAATCAATATGGTTGAAGGTTTGAATCTAATATCAAGAAATCCCATAACGCCTGCAGTAATTACTAGAGGTATCAAACAAGGCAATTTTGAAAGTATAATTATTCTTACTGACCTGAAAAGTGCCATTCCAACTAATGCTATTAAAATAATTTCAATTATTAAACTTTCAATTAAATTCTCAAGTAGATAATCGTTACTCTTTAGAAATACAAGACTATGTCCTGTCATATTAACATTGTACTCTTTAGGATTAAAAATTGAATCAACTTTTGGACGAATTTCCTTTAATAACTGTTTCATTTTTAAAGATCCTACATCTGCAACCTGATAACTAATTCTTGTGGTCTGCTTGTTGCTATCTATAAACAATTTTAGCCTATTGTTTTGTCCACTGAGTGAGCCTGAGAAATCGGATAATTCTTTTAGATCCATAATTGAAGGTAAACGATAATATTTTGAATTACCTCCTTTATATGACTGATATGAAAATTTAATTGCCTCAACAACCGATACCGGTTTTGAAAACTCCTTGTAACCTTCAAATATTGACTGGAGCGCTTTCATTTTGTAAAGTACCTTTGCATTTTCTGTGAAAACGCCATTAGGTTTTTTAGTATCAATAGAAATTTCGTACGGTAAAACTCCATTGAATCTATTTTCGAAAAAATGCAAGTCAGTGTATACCGGATCTTTTTTAGGAAGGTCATCTACAACATATCCTATCAAATTAATCTTAAACATTCCAAAAATACCTATAAGCGTAAGAGCAGCTGTAAATATGTAGATCTCCTTTCTTTTATTCTGAACAAGCATATCCACTATCTCTAGGATTCGGTTGATCTTTTTTCCTTCAAGATGTTTCATGTGCTTTGCTTTTGGTCGAGGAAGCAAATAAAGCATTACAGGAACAAGTATCAGAGTAATCATATAGGTAGCCATTACACTTAGTGCGGCTACAACACCGAACTCAACCAAGAGGGCACTTTTGGTAAAATATAAAACTCCAAAGCCAATTGAGGTGGTTACATTTGCAAGAAAAAGCGTAACACCAATGGTCTCAATCATTCGAGTTAATGCCTTAATACGGTTTTTATGAATTAAATATTCGCTTTGATATTTGTTAATTAAAAAAATACAATTTGGTATTCCAATTACCATAATTAATGGAGCAACTAAGCCTGTAAGTGCCGTAATTTTATATCCGAATAACTCTAATATGCCAACGGACCAAACAACACCAATAGCTGTTATCAGCAAACTAAAAAAAACAATAACTCCCGAACGAAAAAACAAATAGAGAATTATTCCTGTTATAACAGCTGCTAGAATTAGAAACAAGGTCATCTCATGCGAAATTTTCCTCATCATTTGGGTTCGGATATAAGGCATTCCGGAATAATGCATTTCAACGTTATGCTTTATTGCAAAATCATTAGTTAGCGTCTTAATTTCGTCAACTATCTGAACTCTTCTTTCTGAATTTAATGACGTTTTATTGAATGTTATTGCCATTAATGTGGCTCCGCTTTTTTTATCATAGATAATTCCGTCATAAAATTTTAATTTTTCAAATTGATTCTTAATGCTATCAACGTCTGACTGAGATCGAGGAATTTTAGTAACTACCGGAGAAAAATCAAATCTGGATAGACTATCGTTTCTAATGAGATTGTAGGCTGTAGGTACAGAAACAACCTCTTTTATACCCGGAATTATTTTAATTGTTTTACTTAAGTGATACCAATCGTTAAACTGACTTAGCGTAAAAAAGTTTTTACTTTCAAAACCGAGTACCATAACATTGCCATCTTCACCGTATTGTTTTTTGAATTTCTGATACTCTATAAATGTAGGATCATCAGACGGTAATATCTTTGAAAATTCATATGACAATTCCATTCGAGAAGCCATGTACCCCATAAAAGCTGAGGCTAAAAGGACGAGAACAAATGATATTGTTTTGTTTCTTAAAATAATTCGTGCAAACTTTCTCCACATAAAATTCTTGCAAAGTTACCTAAATATGACAGAGTAGGGAAGGGGTTTAAGATTTATTTGGTATTGTTAATTCTTAATTGGAAATATGCTATACTTTTTGTAAAGTTACTTTCGCCATATTCTCCTTCATATTAAAAATAAATTGATCGAAAAGATATCGAGAATCCCAAGGTCCAGGACATGCTTCAGGATGATATTGAACAGAAAATACCTTTCTATTCTTTAATCTTATGCCTTCAATTGTGTTATCATTCAGGTTTATGTGTGTAATCTCAATATTTGAGTTGGATGCAATGTCTTCGGCTCTAACGCTAAAACCATGGTTCTGTGATGTTATTTCAGATTTACCGGTAATTAGGTTTTTTACCGGGTGATTAATGCCTCTGTGACCCTTATGCATCTTAAAAGTAGAAATACCTTGCGACAGAGCTATTAATTGGTGACCAAGGCAAATGCCGAACACCGGTAGATCTGTATTTATAATTTTTGAAATTAAGGCTATTTCATTTTTCATTACTGATGGATCTCCGGGGCCATTACTCATTTGGAAACCGTTAGGATTAAATTCCATAATTTCTTCAAAATCTGATGTAATGGGAAAAACCTTCACATAACAATCTCTTTCAACTAAAGAGCGTATTATATTTTTTTTAACACCAAAATCCAACAATGCAATTTTGTAAGTTGCATCAGGATTACCGACAGTATAAGCATTCTTACAACTTACTTTACTTGAAAGTTCCATCCCTTCCATTGATGGCACTTCTTTTACTCTTTTCCTTAGCAGTTCTAAATCAGAAATTTCTGAGCTGATTATGCAATTCATTGCACCCTTATCCCTAATGTATCGTACAAGAGCTCTTGTATCAACATCAGAAATTGCTACAATATTATGCTGTTCAAAATATGATTGTAATGAGTCGGTTCCTGATTTTCTTGAATATCCATGATTGAACTTTTTACAAACCATTCCGGAAATCTTAATAGATTCACTTTCAACTTCTCCAGGATGTACACCATAATTACCAATATGTACGTTGGTCATTACAACTATTTGACCTGTATATGAAGGGTCGGTAAATATTTCTTGGTATCCGGTCATTCCTGTATTGAAACAAATTTCACCGGTAGATGTTCCTTTTTTACCAGCTGATTTACCTGAAAAAACCATTCCATCTTCCAAAACAAGGTAAGCCAAATCTTTTTGAATATATCTTATTTGCATGAGCAGTATTTGATTTTGCAAATTTCGTTGATTTTAAAGACCTGCTTAATGATGTTGATTTATTTTGAATAAAAACAATTTTTAAAAATTAAAAACGATATAATTTGGAGAGCAAACCTTTGATAAACAGTTACTTATGTTTCTTTGTTTAATATCTTGTTAAATATTTTAATTAAATAGTTAAACAATATATTTTTTATTGTTAAATTTACAAATTATATACGATAAAATTAAATATATGAAAAATAGAATTATAATAATTTCAATACCCTTTTTAGTAACCATTTTTTGTTTAACATACATTGTTATTAATTTAAACAACTATGAAAGGTGCGAGCATATTTCATGTTCTTCATGTAAAAAGGAAGTAAAGAGTGTTAACACCTATTTTACTATCTTTAAGGCCGTGTCTGGTCACATCCCTTTCACTAAAAATTGATGGGATTTTACAGAATTTTGAAGTTTTATAATTGCAAAAATTTTTCAATCATCTATTTGTATTTGTTATAAGGTTATATCAGTATTTAATTTCATCTTGGACTCCACCATCTTGCAGATTTTATCCTAGTTGCTCTAACTATTCAATTGAAGCGATAAAAAAACATGGAACAATTCGTGGTTTATATTTAGGTTTAAAAAGAATATTACGCTGTAGACCAGGCGGTGGAAGCGGATTCGACCCTGTACCTTAGATGTTTTATTTCTATTAAATAGGTATTAAATTCTATCTTTGTTAAAAGTAAAATATTATGCAAGAATTATCTGGAAAAGTTTCATTAATTACAGGTGCAACTCGCGGAATCGGCAGAGGAATAGCTCAGCTTTTCGCGAAGGAAAATAGCAACGTTGCTTTTACCTATTTGTCATCCGTTGAAAAAGCTGTTGAACTCGAAAATGAATTGAAATCGCACGGAATAAATGCAAAAGGATACAAAAGTGATGCAGCCGATTTTAATTCAGCTGAAGATTTGATAAATCAGGTTGTGGCAGACTTTGGTACTATTGATATTCTTGTAAACAACGCAGGGATAACTCGAGACGGCTTGTTAATGAGGATGACGGAACAACAATGGGACGAAGTAATTAGTGCAAACTTAAAATCTGTTTTTAATCTTACAAAAGCAACTCAAAAAATAATGCTTAAGGCTCGTAAAGGATCAATCATTAACATGAGTTCTGTTGTTGGAGTTAAGGGTAACGCAGGTCAAAGTAATTATGCAGCTTCAAAGGCAGGGATTATTGGTTTTTCAAAATCTGTAGCAATAGAACTGGGTTCAAGAAACATTCGTTGCAATGTGGTGGCTCCTGGATTTATTGAAACTGACATGACTGGTGCGTTGAATGAAGAAACAATAAAAGCTTGGAGAGAATCCATTCCTTTAAAGCGAGGAGGGAGTCCGGAAGATGTTGCGCAGTTGACTTTATTTCTTGCCTCTGATCGTTCTTCATACATTACAGGACAATGTATTAACGTTTGTGGTGGAATGTTAACC
>JBKCIQ010000175.1:0-3548 GCA_046302135.1 Bacteroidota bacterium
CTATAGAATGTATATAAAGGATCTTCATCTTTACCTTTAATTTCATAGATTCGAATAGAACCGTCATATGCATAAGAAGCTACTTTGGATTCGTTGTAAATGAAATTATAAAAGAAACTGCCAACAGTGGGGGCAGTAAACCTTTTAATCAATTTTCCCGATATAGTACTATATAATCTTAAAGCATACTTAATATCCATATCCATAATTAATAAAGAATCCGACAAATCGATTCTTTCATGAAATTTCGTATCGTTTAATTCAAATGGAATATTGTAATAATGCAAGTAAGTGTGTTCACTGCCTCTTCCATGGATTCGACCTACACCATCTTTATCATATTTTCTATTCTTTCGGTACACATTGCAATAAACTAGTCTTTCCTTTGAAGTTAATTTAGGTAAGAAGTAATTTTTTTTCTGAAGAGAATCATAGATGCTAAAAGGATCTTCGCAAATCCACTCACAGTCATAGGTTTCACAAGCTTCACCTATAACCTTACATTTCCTAATTTGCAATATGTTTCTTAATGGATTGTACATATATCTTTTAGTTTTACTTGTAGCCTTGTCTGTTAAGAGTATTTCAAAATAATTATTGATGGAATACATACTAAATTCGTCGCCAGAATAAATACTCGTAAAGGATTTTTGAGACCAATTAAAGGATAAACTAAATTTATTTTTAACCGGATAATTAACCAGGTAAACATTGTCCAAAAAATCGTTGTTTAAAGTATCAGAATTTAAAAGGTAATAATCTTTAAAATTTAAATTGATAAAATTTAATCGTGAAAAAAAATCTTTGTAATTAATAAATGTTGAAGAATTATCAATTGTTGCCTTAATACTGCCAAGTAAAGGCTTTTTAATAGAAATAACTTTTATTTTATCACTTAGAATGTCATATTCTAAATATTTATGATCAAAATTATTCTTCCATATTCGAATTAGGTTATCTCGATACACATGGGTTATTTGATTATTATATTTTAATTCGTCCTTTCCCTGATCAAATTCATAATTATAGTGTAAATCACTATCTGCAAAGTCTAATTCGATGCTCTTTCCCAAATCAAGGTTAAACAAGGTTGAATTATTGACATATATGGTGTATTTATCATTTATAAATTCTCCATCGGTGCTTTGCAATTCAAATAGTTTTTTTCCTGTTTTATTCTCAATTAAAAAAATATTATTTTCAATCTCACTCTTTATCAATAAATAACGATGATTCATTGATGCTTTTATTAGATATACACTTTTTTGAGTAACCGAAGGTTTATCAAGTCTCATATAAAAATCATTGAGGATTTCACCCCCTTCGGAGTTCAAAGGTTTAGTTAACTCTTTATCTTCATAGTACTTATTACTTTCAAATGGATAATAACGATTTCCGTCAAAAAATTGCCTAATGCCATCGTTAATCACTATTGAATATTTTC
This sequence comes from Bacteroidota bacterium, assembly GCA_046302135.1. Taxonomy (GTDB): domain Bacteria; phylum Bacteroidota; class Bacteroidia; order B-17B0; family Aurantibacillaceae; genus AM-1111. The sequence goes on from JBKCIQ010000175.1 coordinate 1,445, forward strand.
CACCACTGAATTTGTATGTAAACGTAGTATCATATCTAGTCTTAAGAATCCTTGAATTCTGTGTTTTATATTGAGCCATACCTAGAAACCAATCAGTTGAACAACTGATTCTCTCAACTTCCTTCTTGAAAAGATCGTCAAATTCAATATATGCCTGAATTGAAGAAGAGGTGTTATCATTACTAAAAGTAAATTCGTTTTCATTGTCTTTATTCACTATATGAAGTCTCGTGCCGTATTCATTAAAATTCATAGAAGTTTTTACTTCAATTGTATTATCAATGTCGCCCGAATAATTGTATTTTTCATCAGTGTATTTGAAAGAGTTTATTATAGATTGAGTGCTCAAATTAATAAGAAATATTTCATAGTTTCTGTCCATTATAATAAGATATGGATGTTTTGGGTGAACAGCGGCCTTAAGAACATTGAACTCAGGCAATTTGATTTCTTTTATAATGGAATTCGATTTAGTATCCCAAATCTTTATTATTGGCGATTCGGCAACTCCAACTATGTATTTTCCATCATATGAAAAAAGCATTTTTTTCAGAGGCGCAGAAAAACCAAACTGTGGTATGATTTCAAGTTTTTCTTTATTTATACTTTTGTTTTCTTCCTTAAACTTTTTTACGCTTACTAAATCAATCTCTTGATAATTCGATTTTTGAACATTTGCCAATTGAATTTTTTTCCTGGTTTGAATATTATCAAAACTAAAATAAATTGAATCTAAACATTTACCAATATTTTCAGGATCGATTAAAAATACAGGTGGCATTTCATCTAATTTATAAAATCTCCCCTTGACTATTCTGGTATTATTTTCTAAGGTAAGGACAATATTATCGTTAGTTGAGATTATAAAATCAGATTGTTCTCCGGAATTTAGATCCCCATTTTTGAATTCAAATAATAACGTACTCCTGCTTCCGGCAATATCAACCTCATCAATTAATATTTTATTTTTGACTACGCGTAAATTGGAAGAATTATTTGTGACTTTTTCACTTTTATTAATTTTATTAAGATTTTTGTCAAAAACGGAAAAAGCAAATCCGGTAGTAACGATAACAGTTTTGTTTTTATAATCAAAACAGATGTCATTTATTTTACCAATTGTTTTCTTATTTTCTTTTAAAATTAGTTTTTTATTAAGGTCGATCTTTTGTACTGTACCGTCAGCGCATCCAGTAAACACCAATCTATTCAATCTGTCAAAAAATAATGCGGATATCGGCGATTCACTTATTTTATATTTTAATTCGATGTTATAATCATTTCCATTTACCTTAAATATTTCTCCTTCATTGGTGCCCAAAAAAAGATTATTATTAAATATATGAAAGGAAGTAATTCTATCAAAGGAAGTGCAAACACTTTCATTTTTAAAGTCATAAATTATAAATTTATTATCAAATGTGAGAATTGCCAGCATGTTCATTTCGGAAAAGATTTTCAATTTAATGGGGAATACGCCATCAAAATCTAATTTGTACAATTCGTGCTTATCTACATTGTAATTGTAAACTGAAGAGTCGTTTTCAAAAAGGCAGAAAACATTGTCTCTATCCCTCGAAAATTCAATACTTTTTATTTGACCAATAATTAGTGTTGGAGATAAAATTATATAGAAATAGAATAATATATAATTGCGAATTTTAAATTTTATCATATGTGAAATTTATAACCAAATCCTAAAATCCATTGTTAAGTTTTCAATTCTCGAGGTTGGTTGTTGCGCTCCGTTACTCAATTTTGTTACTTCAGTGCGAAGATAATTTTGCAGTTCACTTAGCATAACTTGTCCATCATTATTTAAGTCTGCCACTTTATCTTTTAATCCATGAATATCATAAAGTACCCACTTTCTCTGGTAATCAACAACTGTAAAAGTTGTTTTATTCCATGCATCAGAAAACAAAAGATATTTTTCATCTTTAGTCATATTGATATATCTAATGGTATTCCTTGACCAATTCTGTGGTACAACACGAATATTCTGTGCTTGAAAGTTTAGCCAACAAAAAAATACGATTAATACAGAAAGGTGTTTATTTATTTCAGGATTTACAACGTTAAGCTTTTGGTTCTTCCTAAAAAA
>JBKCIQ010000176.1:0-81172 GCA_046302135.1 Bacteroidota bacterium
CACCCACTGTGTAGTTACCTGATCCTGTATAAGGCGCAGTACCACCGTTAGCAGAAACAGAAACAGTAGTTGTTCCTCCGTTACAAGCAATAGTACCGCTTGAAGAAGCTGATGTCAATACGCTTGGCTCAGTTACAGTAATTGAAGTTGAAGCAGTACATCCGTTTGCATCAGTTACAGTATAAGAATAGTTTCCAGCACCCACTGTGTAGTTACCTGTTCCTGTATAAGGCGCAGTACCACCGTTAGCAGAAACAGAAACAGTAGTTGTTCCTCCCTTACAAGCAATAGAACCTGAATTCGAAGAAGCAAAAAGTGCAGTAGGCGAAACTAAAGTAATGTTTGAGGAAGCGTTACAACCATTAGCTCCATTTACAGTTAACGAGTAGTTTCCCGAAGCTAAATTAGACACGGACGAATTGTTGCCTAAAGTTGGACTCCAATTATAGGTGTAGTTATTGTTTTGCGTTCCGCCTGAAATAATTGCAGAAATAGCACCATTGTTTGAATTTGAACAACTTGGATTTGTTGATGTAAATTGAATTACGGGATCTGCAATTACAGTAACAAGTTGTGTTCCGTAATAATTACAAGTTGGAAAGGTAGGGTCTACAACTTTTATTCTGTAATTTTTAGTAGTGGAAGGACTTGCGTTTTGTGTGTCTGTAAATATTCCTGATCCAGTTCCATTACTACCCGAAATTGGCGTATAAGACCCTGGAGAATTTTCATATTGCCAAACATAAGTTAGGTTTGAACTCGTACTATTAATTGTAGCGGTTAGAGCTGTAGCAGCATTCCCTCCACTTGCACATAAAGTAGCATCAAGTACACTCGAAGTGATTGTTATAGGAATTACTGGTGCTTGTGAAACAGTAAAGTTTGCACTCGAAACACAATTTTGAGCATTGGTTACCTGTACAGAATATGTACCTGGAGTATTGATCGAGATAGACTGTGTATTAGCGCCGGAAGACCAAAGATAAGATACCCCTGCGCTTGCATTTAACTGAATACTCTGCCCCTGGCAAATATAATTTAAGCCACCTGTAGTTGAAATATTAGATGAGCAAGTTGATGCGTTTATTGTCCCGCTTAATTTTATGTCATCCAATCTGTATTGAGTAGTTGTACTGGTTGTTCTGAAACGGATTGTTAGGTTTTGAACTGAAGGGATATTGCCACTTAAATTTACTAACCTCCAAATTGCTGTCCCTGTGCCAGTTGGAAATGCGCTGAACGAAAGTGCAGAAAAATTTGTCCCATCCGCACTTACCTCTATAATTAAATCGTTTCCATTGGAAGCTGTAGTGGATTTTAAACAGCCAAATGATAGACTTATTCCGTTCAAATTGCTGGTATTAATACCTGAAATTAAAAAGTTGGCAGCACCATTATTTGTAAAAAATACATTTGCTCCTCCTGAAGCGCCTGTGTACCCACTAGAAACGCTGGTTGCCCTAACATCTGCAGTCCCCGACATTATAAAAGCCGTGTTTGTAAAACCGTTGTTTGTTTCATGGGTAGAAATTGCTGTAGTAACCGAAACTGTTCCAATTGTCTCTGTGAAGGTTTGCGACATTCCATAATTGACAATTAAACATGCGATCGTTCCTGAAATTAAATTTTTTAGGTTAAAAGGTTTTTTCATTGGTTTTTGGTTTTTTAAAGTTTTAATTAGCACAAATTTCAACCTTAAAAAATGAAAATTGATTAACAAAAATCTACTATTGTAATTAGTTTTTTCAAACTAATCATTAAAATAACCTTAATTATTTAACGTTAAGTTTTGTTTTTGTTAAAAATAAAAACCCCCGACAAAAATGTCGGGGGTTAACCATGAAAATAAACCCAACTACATTTATTTATTAACCACTACTCTAATCGTTTTTACATTTGAATTGTTATCTGAAACATTCAGGAAGTAAACACCATTACTTAATTCATTTACATTCATCTGAATGGTGTTTTCATTTATGTTGTTCACGCTTTCTGATTTATCAGTCATCAATACTTGTCCGATTCCGTTCATAAGAGAGAACTTTAAATCTTCTCTGCTTCCGCTGAAAGTCATGTTCAAAACATCATTAGCAGGATTTGGGAATACGTTTAACTCATTTGCCGAAATGCTTTCTTCGATTCCAATACATGCATTTACTGTAATGTTGGTAGTTGAAGAATTTGAACAGTTGTTAGCATCATTATATGTATATGTTACTACAAAGCTACCTGTTCCTGCAGTTGCAGGATTAAATGAGCTACCTGTAACTCCTGTTCCGCTGTATGTTCCACCTGAAGGTACACCTATCAAGGTAACAGCCCCGTCTTGCTGACAAACAGTATTATTGCTTGCTGCTAATGCAACTGATGGCAATCCGTTTACCGTTACTACCGTGGTAGATGAGCCTGAGCAAGAGTTGTTGTCTGTGTAGTTGTAGGTAAGAGTGAATGTTCCTACACCTGCAAGTGATGCGTTAAAGTTGTTTCCGTTTATGCCTGCACCAGTAAATGTTCCGCCTACCGGAGTTCCTGTTAACGCATTAACAGTTGAGTTCAAACATACAGAGGAGTTTGCCGCTGAACTGCTCACATTAGGATTTGCGTTTACTGTAATTACAGTTGTTCCTGAATTAGCACAACCATTAGCGTCTGTGTAATTATAGGTTACAGTGTAAGTTCCTGTTCCTGAAATCGAAGGGAAGAAGGAGGCACCGCTTACACCTGTTCCGGAATAATTACCTCCGGCAGGAGAGCCTGTTAATGTAATTACTGATGCACCTGAACAAACGTTATTGCTGCTTGCGCCTACACCAACTGATGGAGCAGAATTTACAATTAAATTAATCTGTGAGGCAACACTAGTACAATTGTTTTCAGTTGCAGTTACAGAAATTAAACCGCTGTTCGCACTAGTAAGGTTGCTGAAAGTTGGATTTTGTGTAGAAGATGTCAATCCTCCAGCACCCGACCACTGATAAGTTACATTCGATCCCGTAGTTGTAGCATTTAAACTTACGCTTTGTCCTTCACATACAGTCGAATCATTGATGCTAATTGCAGGCGCCGCAGGAGCTCCCGGGTTATTGATGCTATATGGACCAAATACTGCCACACAGCTGTTGGCGTCAGTAACAGAAAGGTTGTAAACACCCGCAACTACGTTTTGTAAATCAGAAGCGTTTCCAACAGAAACATTTGATGCATTTTGCCAATCGTAGTTAAGCGTTCCGCCGTTTCCTGTTACAGTTAATCCTGTAATAGAACCATCGGCATTTCCGCAAGACGCATTAGTAACGCTTGGCGTAGTGCTAAGCACAGGAATAGAATTTACATTTACACTTACAGTTGCTGTATTTGAGCAATTGTTGGCATCAGTACCTGTTACAGTATAGCTTGTAGCCGTGGTTGGGTTTACATTTAATGCAGCAGACGGAAAGCCTGTATTCCAAGTGTATGCGTTTGCTCCAGACGCAGTAAGCGTAGTACTTTGTCCTGAGCAGATTGTAGTGTTTCCAGAAACAGTTACATTCGGAAGAGGATTAACAGTGAGTGTAACAGTAGCTGTGTTTGAGCAATTGTTTGCGTCTGTACCGGTAACTGTGTATGCTGTTGTTGAAGCAGGCGTAACAATTAATGGGTTGTTAGTTGATCCGGTATTCCAAGAGTAGGTTGACGCCCCGCTTCCTGTTAACGTAGAAGAGCTTCCATTACATACAGAGTTGTTACCTGATATATTAACAACTGGCAGCGGATTTACGTTAATCGTTACAGTTTGTGTATTACTGCAACCGCTTGCATTTGTTCCGGTAACAGTATAAGTTGTTACTGCGCTAGGACTTAAAGTTACAGACGCTGTAGACACTCCCGTGTTCCAGAAGTAGGTGTTCGCTCCACTTGCAGTTAATGTTGTACTATTACCCGCACAAACCGCCGTGCTTCCGGATACCGAAACCGTAGGCAGAGGATTTGAAGTAACAGCAACAGTTGCCTGAGAACTGCACCCTAAGTTATCTGTAATAGTAACCGTATAGTTTCCAGCATTATTTATTGAAACTGTTTGAGTTGAAGCTCCTGTACTCCAGTTGTAAGTATATCCTGAAGGGTAAGCTGTTAGAGTTGTGTTTCCTCCTGCACAGAAGGCTGTTGCTCCGGAAACAACCGGCGCCCCAATTGAACAAAGAATAAGACCATTAAATGCAGGGTCGGTAAAGTTCGTAGTAAATACAGATGGTATTCCTGAGAACGGACGATAATCCGGGGCAGTATAATTATAAGGGGTAGTAAGAATATTTGTGGTTGAAACCAACGAGTCGTTTGCGTTGGCTGCAAATATCGATTTTAAATTAAGTGTACTTCCAACATTCACCTCGCAAACTTTGCCAGTAGAAACTCCTGCAACCAAATTGTTTTTAAACTTAATTGCACCATTTTGAATGTTTGCTTCACAAGCCGTTCCGTCAATATGAAGTCCTCTTGGGAAATCCATGAAAATTGAGTTAAAAATTTTCAGATTTGAATTTCTGCGGATACGTGCGGCCCTTCTAAATCCGGTTGCAATTGAACTTGCAGTGTTTCCTCTGTATGGACCAATGATTGTTATGTTAGAAAAAATTCCTTGCGTAAGTGGTGAATTTGTTGTTCCGCTTGGATCGTTATCAGACTCGAATCCTTCAGATGTTGATACTGTAGGGTTATCTGCAAGGCTTGGGTCACGTACTATTAATCCGAACTGAACAAATCCTTTGTAACCATTGTCTGTATCAAAATCATCATCTAAGTTTCTGTATGATATAAGGTGAGAGCAATTCACTGAACCACCGAACCACTCGAAGGCATCATCGTTTGTAAATGAAACCTGAACATGGTCAACAGTTGTGCCTTTACCAACAGCTCCAAACGTAATACCGTTAATCTCTTTATTAGGAGCGAAAACATATCCACCGAACTCTACGCGTACATATGAAAGTATCCCACTGTTATCGTTATCATTTGGGTTTCCTGAACCACCGAATTTTGTATCTGGGCTTGGGGCAATACCTTCAATGTTTGCAGAATCACCCGGTACATTTAACTGAGCTTTTCCTAAGATAATCAAGCCTCCCCAATCACCAACGTTTCTTGATCCTGCTGCCTGATTAGATGTAAACACGATTGGATTTGTTGAAGTTCCTTGTGCAATAATTTTTGATCCTTGAGTAATAATAAGTGAAGTGTTGGCAACATTTTTATCCCCAAGAATCTTTGTGCCAGGTTGAATGGTCAATGTTGCACCATTCTTAACATAAACTAAACCCGAGAGCAAATAAGTATTGTTACTTGTCCAAGTAGTATTGCTTGTAATGTTTGTGTTTACAGTTACAGTTGGTGCAGGATAAACTGTGTTTTGAGGATCCCAATTCGCCCAACCATCAGTCCACATGGTTACAGGTGCAGGCTGAAACGCACCGCGATAACTGGTAGGAATAAAAGATGCTAATGAAGGGTCTGTAAAACTAGAGCCTGTTAATGCAGGAGATGCAACAGGACGATAATCAGGAGAGGTGTAATTATAAGGATTAGTAAGGATGCCGGCTGTTGATACGAGCGAATCGTTTCCATTGGCAGCGAAAACAGCTTGTAAATTTAAGGTGCTTCCAACATTTACTTCGCAAACCCTTCCTGTTAATGTTCCTGCGATAAGGTTATTTTTAAACTTAATACCTCCATTCTGAATCGCAGCCTCACATAGCGCTCCGTCGATGTGTAAACCTCTTGGGAAGTCCATGAAAATAGAGTTAAAAATTTTCAGATTCGAATTTCTGCGAATTCTTGCGGCCCTACGGAAACCACTTGCAATTGTGTTTGCTGTATTTCCTCTGTATGGACCGATAATAGTAATATTTGAAAAAATACCAGACGTCAATGGAGCGTTGGTTGTTCCGCTTGCATCGTTATCCGTTTCAAACCCTTCAGAAGTAGAAACCGTTGGATTATCTGCTAAAGCAGGATCGCGGACAACTAACCCAAACTGAACGTTTCCTTTATAGCCATTATCAGCATCAAAATCATCATCGAGGTTTCTGTAAGAAACAAGGTTTTTTCCATTTACTGCCCCACCAAACCATTCGAAAGCATCATCATTTGTAAATGATACTTGTACGTTGTTAACTGTTGTTGATCTTCCAACACCTCCAAAAGTAATTCCATTAATTTCTTTATTTGGTGCAAATACATATCCACCAAATTCAACCCGTACATAAGATAATGTACCGCTGTTGTCGTTATCATCAGGATTTAATCCTCCACCATAACGAGTATCAGCTGTAGGAGCCAAGCCCTCTATGTTTGCAGTATCACCTGGAACATTTAATAAACCTTTACCAAGTATTATTAAGCCTCCCCAATCACCTAGGTTTCTAGACCCTACAGGTTGATTAGATGTAAATACAATTGGGTTTGTAGCAGTGCCTGCCGCATTAATTTTAGACCCTACTGTAATGACTAAACAAGTATTGGCAACGTTTTTATCACCAAGAATTTTTGTTCCGGGTTGAATGGTTAAGGTTGCACCATTTCTTACATAAATTACTCCGGATATTAAATAGGTATTGTTGCTCGTCCATGTTGTGTTAGTGTTAATGTTTGTATTAACAGTAACGGTTGGCGCAGGATACACGGTGTTTTGTGGATCCCAGTTTGCCCAGCCCTCTGTCCACATTGGCGTTGGCGCCGGTGCAAACGCTCCGCGATAACCCGTGGGTGTAAAGAATGCGCTTTGTGCAAAAGAAAGAAAGCCTATTAGTGAGGCTACTGCACTGAAGTAAAACTTTTTCATTTTTCTGATTTTTTAGTGCCACAAAGTACGCGAGCCTGTATTAGTAGAATGTGAGGCTTACTTTAAACATGTGTTAAGAAAAAATGAAGGATGTTAAGCCAAACGAGAAAATTTCGCAAAAAAGCTAAAAGGTATAGCCGGCACTGATAGAAATCACTCTTCCGAGTTTGGTATTCCAAATGATATCGTCTTTATCCAAATCCAATTTTTTATTTCCGTTTCTATCTTGGAAGAAATACAAATTCTGCGCGAGCCCATCTCGAAGATTTAAACGTATTTCCAACTTACTTTTCATTCGTTTTCCAGTGGCCTCAGCAGGACTTGTAAAAAATTTGATTGTTTTTCCAATTTGCAAGTCAATAACCGTTCTTCCGTTTTCCCAAATGTCAGGCTCGTTTATGTTTCCCACAATTGCAATGCGTTGTCCCACACGGTTTGCAGATATTGAAAATGAATTTCCTTTTTTGGTGTCATTGTAAATAAACCCCGCGTTAAAAACGTAAGGAGACTGCCCTTGAAGTTGTCTTGACTTTAATCCCGCGTTTGCATTGTTTGTCAAGGTAACTTTCGATGAAATATATGCAAAGTTGGTATAAAAGGTGAGTGCATTTAAAAATTTGCTGGAATCTGCTTTAAACAATGCACCCAATACATATCTGAATTCTGTTTCAAATCCCATGTTGCGGGCTTTAGGAACATTCGCATAAAAAATTTCTCCTGAAACATCCTGACGCGAAACCTGTTCGATTGGATTGATGAAATCTTTATTGAAAACAGTTGCTGTAATAATTTGTCCTCTACCCGGATAAAATTCGTAACGTAAATCGTAATTATGAATAAGCGCGCGTTTCAAATTCTCGTTACCTGAATATAAAAACTGAGTATTGAAGTCATAAAAAGCAAAAGGAGCAAGTTCACGAAACTCAGGACGATTGACAGTTTGGGAATAAGACATTCTTAAATTATGTTTTTCTGAGAAAGTCAGAATGCCATTTATTGATGGTAAGAAATCTCCAACCGTATTATCAATATTGAGTGGATTTCCATTGTCAAATCTAGAATTCAGGACCTGACGAAAACTCTCATACCGCACCCCGGAAACTACACGGAGAAAATTTGTAAATCGGTAATCAAACATCAGGTATCCCGCTCCAAGAGACGATTGAGCTATATAACTGTCGGTGGGTTTAGTTGCATCAACCAATTTAAATCCGCCATAACCGTTTGACATTAGGCCCATGTTCTCAGGCGCGAAAATTTGATCTTCTGAAAGATAAAGCAAGTTGTCATTAAAGATAGGTGTTCCTCCTGCAACCTTATATTGAGTCAATCCCATTTGCCTTGCATCAAAACTTCTATCACGTAGTTGATAATAAACGCCTCCTTTAACCTCAACACTATTTTTGAATTTTTTTGACCCCCCTAAAACACTGTCTGATTTTATTTCACCCCAGGCAAACGATTTTGAAAAATCCGCGCGACCATTTACAATACTCTCGTTTGTTTTTGCATTAAAAATTCCACCCCCATTGTCAGGCGACACTGTTGAAACAGAAATGTTTGCAATATAAACCGTGTCTAATGGATTCGGGTCGGTAGGGTCATTAACAGATTGAAATCTTGAATAAACACTTCTTCTTAAATCCGGAATGACTCTTTCTATGGCACTGTAAGAAGCAATCCAGTTAATCTTTATTTTTTGAGTTTCAATCAGGTGTTCACCATGTAACTGACTGGAATAAATTTTATTACCCGTGAACCACCTTGCCGAAGATCGAATTAAGGTTGGATTTGACTCAAGCGGATTTGTAGTACCGTTACGCGTTATTACCCTGTCGTCAGTGTTGACACTTAAGATGTTTTTTAAACTGATGTTATTAGTTTCATTTATTTTCCACGCAAAATTTGCAATTGCTCCTGCAAGCGTTTGTGAAATATATGATTTATCGAAATATTCATTATCCATTTGCGAAGGAACGCTGGGATCTGTATTGTTGGTATAAGATCTTCTGGTGGTTTGTAATAAATTGTAATTTCTTGTGTAAGTAAGGGCCACTAACATTCCAAAAACATCTTTCTTTTCTTCTTTGCCATCCAACATGACCTTTTTCTTAAAATTTTTCCCAAAGGAAAACTGCATATTCATGTTTGGTGCAAAAGCCCCGTTTAAAAGCGCCCAATTGTTATTTAATTTTTTGGCCATTTCTGCCTGCTGTGCTATGTTTACAGGATAATCTTTTTGAGACGGAATAGCAGAAGGCAAACTTCTTGTTCCATCATCTATTCCTAGCCAGTCTAAAGATCCGCCTTTGTAATATATTCTTTCCTTACCGGTTGCAACCGTGTTGTATCCGCCTGATATTGATGCTGACATAAAATCCTTCTCAGGAATATTTTTGGTAGTGATGAAAATCAATCCGCCACCAAACTCCGCTGGCATATCAGGCGTTGCCGTTTTATTAATAGATAAATTGTCGAGCATGTTGCTCGGGAAAATATCGAAGGAAAATGCCTTTCTGTCGCTCTCGGTGCTGGGTAAAGGTGCTCCATTTAAAAACGCACCGTTATAGCGGTCATTCAATCCGCGTATAATTGCAAATCGATTATCCTGAATACTGGCTCCGCTGGCAATTTTAATAACGTCACTCGTATTGGTTGTAGGTCTTGATTCTATCATCTGCTTACCAACCACTTCACTTGATGCCGCATTGGTTTTTTGTTCTTCTGTTGTTTTTGCGAAAGACCCATCAATTGCCTTCCCGCGAACTACCACTGTATCAAATTTTAACCCCGCCTCCTGAAGCGTAATGTTAAGTTCTTGGGAGGCACCTCCTTTTACATGGTAATTTTTTTCATCATATGGTTTAAATCCTGTACCCTTGAAAGAAATGCTGTAATTACCTGGGTTTAAATTTAATTCGTAAGCGCCTTCAAAATCACTAACGCTGACCTCTGCGTTGCCACCGGGAGACGGAACTACGTAAATATATGGAACGCCTTCACCTGAGGCAGACTTTATTTTTCCATAAACTTTGACTTTCTGAGAAAACAAAAACGAACCGAAAATTAAAAACGTGAAAAGAAATAATTTGCGCATTAGAATTTTTACACAAAAGAAAGACCCTCAATTCACAGAGGCTTTACCGAATTGTTACCATATTGTTAAGGCATCAAATTTTCAATTTACATAACAAAAGTTTAACACACAGATAAAAGGTAGGAAATAAGTGCTCGCTATTTTTGGCTTATTATGTTCAAAAAATATATTCTTCATGTTTGATTTTACCAAAGAGCCTGCCCCTTACAAGATTTTGTTGGTTGATGATGAGCAGGATATTCTCAGTTTTTTAAGTTATAATTTAAAAAAAGACGGATTCGATGTTTATACTGCGGATAGCGGAAAGGAAGCAATAGACAGAGTTCGGGAAATAAAACCCAACCTCATTCTTTTAGATGTAATGATGCCGGTTATGGACGGGATTGAGACTTGTAGAGAACTTCGAGAAATTCAGGAAATAAAAAACACAATGATTGCTTTTTTAACTGCACGTAACGAAGATTATTCTCAGATAGCAGGGTTTGATGTGGGAGCTGATGATTACATAACCAAACCAATTAAACCCCGCGTACTCAGTAGTAGAATAAAGGCATTACTCAAAAGGGTAAATCCTGAAGTAAAGTCTCTGCAAAAAATGGATTTAGGAGGACTTAAGATAGACATTGAAAGATTTTTAGTAGTTAAAGATGGATTAGAAATTTCCCTACCTAAAAAAGAATTTAAGTTGTTGGCACTGCTTGCAACCAAGCCGGGAAAAGTTTTTACACGAGAAAGTATTCTGCAACAGATTTGGGGAGAAGAAGTAGTAGTTGGAGATCGAACAATTGATGTTCACGTAAGAAAAATCAGAGAAAAACTAGGAAGCGAATACATTAAGACAATTAAAGGGATTGGGTATAAACTAGAGTTTTAATCCGCGGCAGATTTTTTCTCCAGAATTTTTGTAATTACACTTAAAAGCAAATCTATCTTTACGGGCTTAGAAATAAAATGATCCGCCCCGGAACTCATAGCGCTTAACACTTTATAATCATCAGAAATTGCACTGAGGAAAACCACAGGAATTTTTTTCAAATTCTCTTTACTTTTTATTTGATGACATAATGCAATTCCATCCATTTTTGGCATTAATATATCAGACACCAGGATATCAGGTATCCACTCTTCAAGTAAATCTAACGCTTGAAATGCATCATTAGCTTTTTTTACGTCAAACCCCTTTTTATTGAAATTATAACATAGAAATTCTGTAATATCTATTTCATCATCTACAAAAAGAATACGGCTTTTCATCTTTGCTTTAGGGCAAAAATATCCCTCTTAGGTTAGCACAATGTTTATGGAATATTAAAAAGAAGTTACATTTCGTGGTCGCGGACAAAGCATTTAATTAACATTGGCTTAACATAAAAGAAATATACATAACTATTTCATAACATAAAAAGCCTTTAGTTAATACTACCGTAACTATTTGAATACAATTTTGCAACAAAAACTAAAGATGAAAATTTCCACTATCAAATCAAAAGCCTTGTTAATGCATGGCTTACTAATTGCATTTTCTTTGCTAGCGTTTAATATTTCTGCTCAAGACACTATAAATAAATCAAAGGCCCCTGAAGAGACCAAGAAGAAATGGTCTGATTTAATCAGTATTAGGGGATATTTCCAAATGCGATATAACAGATTGTTTGAGACCAACGAAGATTTGGCTTGTGAACAATGCGATAGGTCCTGGGGTAAAAATGGAGGGTTTTTTCTAAGGCGGGGCAGGGTTATAATTTTTGGAAATGTACATGAAAGGGTATACATATATATTCAGCCTGACTTTGCTTCCTCCGTATCAGGAACTACGTCAAGCGGATCTAACAATTATGCACAAATCAGAGATGCGTATTTTGATCTTGCTCTCGACCAAAAGAAACAGTTTCGTTTGAGGTTCGGTCAAAGCAAAGTTCCTTTTGGTTTTGAAAATTTGCAAAGTAGTCAGAATAGGATTCCATTAGACCGAAACGACGCTTTAAATAGTGCAGTAAGCAATGAGCGTGACTTAGGAGTGTTTTTTATGTGGGCTCCTGACAAAATCAGAAAAAGATTCTCAATGTTAGTGAATGATGGCCTCAAAGGATCAGGAGACTATGGTGTGATTGCATTTGGGGCATACAATGGTCAAACCGCAAACAGAAGTGAGTCAAACAATGTTCCTCATATTGTTGGTAGAGTTTCCTATCCTTTTCAAATAGGAAATCAAATTTTTGAGCCAGGGATACAAGCATATGCAGGTGTTTATACCTTAACCAGTGATCAGTTAAGCACAGGAGTGAAATACCGTTGGGACAAAACATATCAGGACAACAGAGTTGCTTTATCATTAGTTTTAGCTCCTAAACCTTTAGGTATACAAGCTGAGTATAATGTTGGGACCGGCCCTCAGTTTGATAAGCTCTCTGATTCCATAGTTCAAAAAGAGCTTAGGGGAGGTTATGCGACAATTTCATATCTAATCAACATTAAAAATCAAGTTTTAATTCCGTTCGTTAGAGGACAACATTACCAAGGGGGTAAAAAATTTGAAACTGACGCAAGAAGTTATGATGTATTTGAATATGAAATAGGTGCCGAATGGCAACCCATAAAAAACTTTGAGTTTGTGGCGATGTATACATTTTCTGAAAGAAGATACGAGGACTTTAAGAAGCAGGATAATTTGCAAAAGGGCCAGCTTTTGAGATTACAAGCTCAATTTAATTTTTAATTACCATATATAGAGGTGGCCTTAACATTGGCTTAACATAATAAATTTAAATTCGGAAAAAATTAAAAACATGTCAGCAAATTCAATTTTCCAGTTTTTTGTTCCAAAGGATAAAAAATTCTTTCCTCTGTTTGAAAAAGACGCGGCTAACCTGGTTTTGATGAGTGAAATTCTTGTAAAACTCGTAAAGACCGGCAATAACACAGAAAGATCAATTTTTCTTAGGCAAATAGAGGAGTTGGAGCATAAAGGAGATGAGATAACACATGAGTTATTTGTGGAGCTGGGGTCAAATTTTATTACTCCATTTGATCGTGAAGACATTCACGCTCTTGCAACGGCTATAGACGATGTGGCCGATTTCATCTTGGGAGCAAGCACGCGAATTGATCTATACAAAATTACTGATTTCAGTCCCGCTGTAGTTAGTCTTACTGAAAACATTCATACCGGCGCAATTGAAATTCAAAAAGCGGTTAATGGCCTGAAAAATCAAAAAAACATAAAGCAAGTTAGAGATGCGTGTATCAGGTTGAATAGCTTGGAAAATGAGGCCGACAGAACATTTAATATTGCTCTTGCGACACTATTTGAAACAGAGAAGAATGCAGTTGAATTGATTAAACAAAAAGAGTTGCTGTCAATTTTGGAAACAGCTACAGATAAGGCAGAGGACGCCGCGAATACTATTGAAACCATCATCATAAAATATTCTTAATCTATTTTATGGCCTTACTTATAACGGTTATTGTTCTTGCGTTGCTTTTTGATTACATCAATGGATTTCACGATGCTGCGAATTCTATCGCCACGGTTGTTTCAACTAAAGTATTAAGTCCCTTTCAGGCTGTGTTGTGGGCCGCCTTTTTTAATGCTGTTGTAATTTTTCTCTGCCAACACGGACTACTTGGTTTTAAGTTTAGCGTAGCAGATACAGTATCCAAAATTGTAAAAACAGAATCCATAGACATGTGGGTAATACTTGCAGGACTGGTTGCGGCAATTTTCTGGAATTTATTAACGTGGTGGGCCGGAATTCCTTCGTCTTCATCACACACATTGCTTGGTGGCTTCGCGGGGGCAGCTGTTGCCAAATCCGGTTTTGGAGCGCTTGCAGACATTGCGAAAATATACACAACTGTTGCCTTCATTTTTTTGGCGCCATTAATAGGGATGATTCTCTCTTACTTCCTTACTATAATCATTATCAACATATGTAAAAAGTCAAACCCCTACCGAGCTGATCGTTGGTTTAAGAGACTTCAGTTAGTTTCTTCAGCGGCGTTTTCTTTAGGTCATGGAAGCAATGACGCACAAAAAGTAATGGGCATAATTGCCGCCGCATTATTGGTTTATTCTGCAGGCCTTAAAAAAGAAAACAAAGAGATTCCTCAATGGGCAGATGTAAAAAAGGTCTACAAATACGACACTTTATATTACTCGATAAGTGATAAAAAACTACAGAGCGATACAGTTAACGGAAAGGTTTATTTTCTTGGAACACAAGAAGACTTTGGAAAAAAAGGAAAATCTTCAACTAAACACGCCATGGCATTAAAAGCGGTTGATCTTGAGAAAAATATAATTGTAAAAGGAAAAAAACTTTTAGGAGCTCCGCAGGATAAGTTTATAAAACTTGAAGAGCTTAAACCAAAGAGTGAAATTGCACACATTCCACAATGGGTTACCTATGCCTGTTTCATTGCAATAGGTCTAGGAACATTAAGCGGAGGATGGAGGATTATAAAAACAATGGGAACAAAAATAACCAAAGTTACTCCCCTAGAAGGCGTATCCGCAGAATCTGCTGGCGCCATCACTTTGTACCTAACTCAGTTTTTCGGCATTCCGGTATCAACAACCCATACCATTACCGGATCAATAATTGGTGTCGGATTATCGAAACGTATTTCTGCTGTAAGGTGGGGTGTAACAGTCAGCTTACTTTGGGCTTGGATACTTACAATACCCATATCATTTGCAGTGGCAACGGCCTGTTATTACATAATTTCTTTGTTTATTTAATGATTTTCTGAGTATTTTTCTTCTAGTTTTAATGTAATTATAGTAATTTTTTAACACCAAATTCGATGCTAAAAAAGTATATTTGATACTCATTTTTGCTTATGATGCGTAAAGCACATAAATTTTTTTTTGGTATACTTTTAGGAATTTTGTTTTTCATTATACCTAGTACATCTTACACGCAAAAATTAATAATTAATGAATTTTCAAATGGGCCGGCAGGAGCACAGGAGTATATAGAATTGCTCGTTGTTGATACAGCCACAGCTTACAATTGCTTAAGTACCGTACCTCCTTGTATAGACATTCGGGGATGGATAATTGATGATAACAGCGGCTATCATGGAACCGGGGGGGTGGCATCTGGTTGTAATAGGTTTTCTTATGACCCAATGTGGCAATGTGTTCCACTCGGAACAATGATTCTTATTTACAACAATGCAGAACCAAATACCAGCTTACCAACAGATGACCTTTCTATGACTGACAATAATTGTAAAGTGGTTATACCAATAAATAATACTCAGTTCTTTGAGACCAATCCAACTACTCCAGGTGCGGCCGCGTGCTCGTATCCCGCAACCGGTTGGATTCCCGGTGGAATTTGGACAACAATAGGAATGGCTAATACCGGAGATTGTGTAAGGCTAGTTAACCTAACAGGATGTGAAGTTTTTTCATTGTGCTACGCGGCGGTAAATCAAAACACGCAAATATATTTTGCATCAGGAGGTTCAGGTACAGACAACGTTTGGTACTTCAACGGAGGAAACCCTGCAATTCAAAGTAATTGGAGTGAGGGTTGTGCAGATCCTGCAACTTGTGGGTCAAACAATCAAACACCGGGAGCCCCAAACAACTTAGCGAATAGCAACTATATCGCTCAGTTCAATAATAATTGTCAGCCAATAACATTACTTCAGGTTGCACCTCAACAAAATATTAACGCCAATTGTGGCTGTAATGGCGTAGCCACAATTTCAGCAATCGGATCTATTCCGGGTTATACTTATTTGTGGACTCCTTCTCCCCCTAGTGGGCAAGGCACTGCAACAGCAAGCGGTTTATGTCCGGGAGGCGTTTATAAGTGTGTTGTGACATCTGCAATTGGCTGCAAAGACTCTTTAACATTCAACATTTCGGGCACAAATTCAATTACAGCTTCGGTAACAGGAACCGCCTTAAGCTGTTTTGGCGGAAATAATGCGAGCGCCACAGCTTCTTTCGGCGGGGGTAATGGAGGAATTAATTATTCTTGGAGTCCGGCACCTATCTCAGGCCAGGGAACGTCTAACGTTACCGGTCTTTCCGCCCAAGTATATACGCTTACCGTTAGCGATGCTGCAGGCTGTACAGCTACGGCAACCTATACCCCGACACAACCACAACAAATTTCTTCCACAATCGTATCAACACCTGTGTCCTGTTTCGGAGGAAATAACGGAACGGCGAACGTAACTACGTCTGGCGGAACTGGAAATTTAAATTTTGTTTGGGCGCCAGGCGGCTCAACATCTTCGTCGCCATCAAATTTAACAGCGGGAGGTTATTCAGTTACTATCACTGACGCAAACGGATGCACATCCAGCAACACAATTCTTATTGCTCAACCTTCTGCAATATCTTCGAGCACTATTTCAACAGGTGTTTCTTGTAACGGGGGCAGTGATGGAAACGCGGAAGTAACAGCCACAGGCGGAACACCGGGCTATTCATATTCTTGGTCACCTTCTGGCGGAACAAATTATACGGCCACAAACCTTACATCCGGAAACTACACGGTTACTATTACCGACCAGAACTCCTGTACTGCAACAACAACAGTAAACATAAATGAGCCGGCTCTATTAACGGCAAGCGTTTCCTCAACTAACAGTGTTGCCTGTTCCTCAGGAACAAATGGAAGCGCTTCTGTTCTCGCGTCTGGAGGTACAGCCAGTTATTATTATTCCTGGGCTCCTTCGGGGGGCTTTTTAGCTACAGCAAACGGATTGACTGCCGGCAATTACACTTGTACAATTAGTGATGTTAACAATTGTTTAACTACTGTAACCGTAACAATTAATGAACCCACTCCAATAACGTTAAGCGTTAGTACACAAGGCGCACCGTGTGGAGGTTCCGGCGGGTCTGCTTCTGTTCAGGTATCGGGGGGAAGTCCCGGGTATAATTACCTTTGGTCTAATAATTCACAAACAACGTCAACATTAGGCGGACTATTTGCAGGGACTTATACCTGTTATGTTACAGACGCTAATTTATGTACCGATTCTGTTGTTGCAGTAATAGGAACAATTAACGGACCTTCAATTTCAATAGCTTCTTCAATTGATCCTACTTGTTTTGGATTATTTGACGGACAAATAACATCAAATGTTACTGGGGGGGTGTCCCCTGTAACGGTAAGCTGGTCACCTTCCGGGGGCTCTTCCCTTACAGCAAATAATCTTTCTGCCGGTACTTACACAGTTAGCGCAACCGACGCAAACGGTTGTCAGAATTTTGCAGTTACCAACATTTCAGACCCAACACCATTAAATATTTTATTAAGTACAGACAGTGTATTATGCAACGGATCTTCTTCAGGTAACGCAACCGTATTGGTTACAGGAGGTACTCCAAATTATACTATCCAATGGAGTAACTCCTCCAGTACATTGAGTACAATAAATAATCTCACAGCAGGAAATTATTCTGTTACTGCTACAGACGCAAACAACTGTTCTGTAAATTCAACATTTTCGATCTATGAACCTTCCGTTCTAACGGTTAATGTAAATACCAGCCCCACATTTTGCGGCAACTCAAACGGCAACGCCTCTTTGGCTGTTTCTGGAGGAGTTCAACCATATTCATATGCTTGGTCTGCATCAAATTCAATTTTAGATTCAATTTCTAATTTGGCTCCCGGAAATTATTCTGTTGTTGTAACTGACGCAAATAATTGCTCACAGTCATTAACTTTTACAATATCTACTACTCCTACTTCTACTTTATCAATTGTGTCTGCTTTTGATGTCAGTTGTGCCGGTTTATCAGATGGAAGTATCAATGTAGTTGCATCAGGAAACCCTCCTTTTATTTTTTCTTGGTTTCCTTCAGGAGGAAACTCATCTGGCCTAACAAATCTTTCTCCCGGAACTTATACTTGTGTAATGACGGATGTAAATAATTGCACAGATACTATTACTGCAAACATTTCGTCTCCTTCACCTGTTTCTGTTAGTATTACTGCAACTGATGCTCTTTGTAGTGGAACGTCAACAGGAACGGCATCAGTTATTGCAACAGGAGGGAGTGGAGGTTTTACCTATTCGTGGTCTCCTTCAGGCGGTAGCAATAACGTTGCAACCGGGCTTTCAGCAGGCGTTTACTCCTGCACCGTTACAGACGCCAATAACTGCGTAACAACGTCTAACGTTAGCATATTTGAGCCAACACCAATTCAAATTTCGCTTTCAGCAACTCAAGTCAGTTGCCTGAATCCGACAGCTTTGATTAACACAAATGTATCTGGAGGGATACCCACTTATAGTTTTGCTTGGTTACCAGCCGGAATTGGTCAGAACCCGAGCGGACTCAGCGTAGGAAATTATAGTGTTACTGTTGTAGATAACAACGGGTGTGTTGCTACGCAATCAGTTTCAATTGTGAGTAATATTATTTATCCTAATATTGATGCGGGCCAAAATGATACTTTGAGTTGTTTGCCTAATACGTTTTTAAGTTTAAACGGTTTTTCTTCTACTCCCGGTGTTAGTTATCTATGGAGTGGCCCTGGAGGATTCACTTCACTTTTTTCTTCACCAAGCATAATAACACCAGGAATATACACGCTAAGCGTTACCAACCCGATTAATGGCTGTACAAGTGTAGATAGTGTTCTGATACTTCAATCTTCAGGTCCTATTGCGTCATTTTCTCAAACCCCTTCTAATGGAAACGCCCCTTTGTCAGTTACTTTTGTGAACGGAAGTTCGGGCGCAACTTCATTTTTTTGGGATTTTGGCAACGGGAGCACATCCAATTCTGTAAGTGATAATTCAACTTATTTAATACCCGGTATTTATCAAATAACTTTGATAGCTACCAACACTGAAGGTTGCTCAGACACCGCTATAGCTACTGTTTCCATTTTCGAAGAATTTTTCATTGAAGTCCCTAACGTGTTTACCCCTAACGGCGACGGTTCAAATGATGTTTTCTTTATTCCTAATAAAGGGATTGAATCACTAGAAGTGTTAATATACAACCGGTGGGGAAGCTTGGTGTATACTATAACTCAACCAAGCGGGTCTTGGGATGGAAAAACTTCTTCGGGCGATGCCCCTGATGGAACTTATTTTTTTCTACTTAAAGCAAAAGGTATGAATGGAGAATCTCGAGAGCAAAATGGATATTTGTTACTTTCCCGATAAAGCCACCTCAATAAAAAAAACTTAGTAATAATTTTTTTCTATTAGATAATTTTTAACGTAATCTGCTATTCCATCTTCTAGCGAATAAAATTTATCAGTATATCCTTGAGAGCTCAACTTTTCCATTTTTGCTTCGGTAAAATACTGGTATTTATCTCGAATGTCTTCTGGGGTGTCTACGAATTCAATTAAAGGATCATTTCCACGTGCTGTAAAAGTGTTTTTTACTAAATCTAAGAAGGTTCTAGCCTTTCCGGTTCCTAAATTATAAACGCCGTTACTTACCCTATTTTGCATTAAAAAAACACAAACCTTAATGATATCTTTCACATAAATAAAATCTCTCAGTTGTTCTCCATCCTTAAAGTTTTTATTATGTGAGCGAAAGAGTTTTACCTTTCCTGATTCTTTAATTTGATTATTGGCATGAAAAATCACTGAAGCCATTCTTCCCTTGTGATATTCGTTGGGGCCGTAAACATTAAAAAATTTAAGCCCTACCCAATAAGGAGGTTTTGATTCTTGTTTAAGAGCCCATTTATCAAATTCATTTTTTGACTCACCATATGGATTTAATGGCTTAAGCAATTCTATCTTCGATTCGTCATCTTCGTATCCATTTTCCCCAAGACCGTAGGTTGCGGCTGACGAAGCATAAACGAGAGGAATTTTGAAATCGGACGCAATTTTCCAAATAGTCTTTGTATATTCAAGGTTGAGTTCATTGAGTATGTTGGTATTAAACTCAGTAGTGTCTGTTCGTGCACCAATATGAAAAATAAAGTCAACATTTTGACCATTTTCTTTCAACCAATCCAAAAAAATACTTCTATCTATTTTTTCTAAAAAATCCTTACCTGACAAGTTCTTGTTCTTTGCCTCGTCATTGAACTTATCGACCAATACAAGATTGTTTATTTTCAAGTCATTCAGTCCTCTGACCAAACACGAACCAATAAATCCTGCAGCACCCGTTACAACTATCATACGCTTATTTTAGTTATAAAATTAAAAAAAACATTAATTAAAAGGTGTGTTTATTATTTTGATGTGTATCAAAAAAATTATTTAATCAACCTCCACTAATAAGTTTCTTACACCTTTTTTTGTTTCTTCTAGTAAGAGTTTACTTTAATGACAACTTGCCGTAATATTTAAAAAAATTGGAGATATGGTTGTAGTTTTTATTAAATTTAAGATATGGAACACAATCAAATTATTAAAGAAGCAAGCTTTAATCCAAAGGTCAAAACCTACATATTTATTGTGGTTGCTTTTTATTTAACAATAAGCTTTGTCGGAATTTTAATTTTGCCAGTTTGGTTACTTGGTTTTGGACAATGGGCAAGTAAAAAGTTCTATAATACACTTAAATGCGAATTAAGTTACAAGCATTTAATGTTTTCAAAAGGCATTATTTTACATATTGAAAAGACAATTCCGCTTGAAAACATACAGGACCTATCATTTATTGGAGGGCCAATTTTAAGGTGGTTTGGATTGACAATGATTAAAGTTGAAACTGCAGGTGGGGGAGGCGCTCAACAATCTAATATGATGAGTATGATTGGGATTGACAATCCTGAGGAGTTCAAAAATTTAATTTTAAGTCAACGTGAAAGAATAGTTAAAGAAAAAAATCAAGGTATTCCAACCAGTGCTAATTCAAATAATAATAATTCAGATTCCATTTTGCTAGACATTAAAAATGAATTAACTCAAATAAAATATTTGCTCGCTTCAAAGAATTTATAAAGTAAATGGGATCTTCACGAACCTATTTATTAAAAAAATCCTCTAGTCCATCCCCGTTAATAAACTTCTTACACCAGTTTTTAGTATCAACAGGATTGACATTAATTATTGAATTTTCATACATTATTCTCAGATTTTTCATTTCCTTTCTGGACACCTTTCCATCAACTATTACCCCCATCAAAATTATTTTGCTGTATGCTTTTTTCATTTTTTCGTCCATACTTTTTAAATTAAAAAAAAATGATTTTTCATTAGGAACTATGCCCTTTAAATCGACTAGGCCAAAAGAATTAATTATCCTATCTATTAAGACAAAGTGGTTGTAGTGATAATTTCTTTTAAGCGTGGCTACAATATGCATTGCGTTAAAAATATTTTCTTTTAAATTAATGTCTGGTCTAATATAGCCTGTCTCGTTAATCATTCGTTGGATTAAACTAGGGGCCATAATATAAATTTTAGCACATTCAATTATTTTAAAGGTTGCCCATGCATTCCAAAAGGCAAAAATTGGGGCCCCGAACAAATCGACTAGCGTTCTAAAACCCAAGCGCGGAAAGAGTTTAACTAAGATCATTTTTACCAAAAAGTTGCTTAATGTGGCCTTTAGCATAAAAAAGAGAGTGTAGATCAGTAAGAATAATTTTGGAATTCCGTAGTATGGGTTGATACCAAACCTTACTGCTTCCTTATTCTTTGCGTCTAATCCAATATTGAATAATTGTTCTATGTGCTTTTCCTTTAGGGAATCTTCCTTGCCGGGGAACCCGCAAATTTTTGCAATTTTCGCCACCGCGCTGAGGTTAATTCTATTTAAAATTATTAGCTCAATAAAAACTAAAACGAAATTGATTATAAAAATTAAATATGGAACAGGCAGGGTTGAATTGTTTAATGTTTTTAGCTGAACGGTATAATCTTTAATCGTATCTGCGAAAAATACGGACAGAAAATAATAAACAAATATGGCGATGGCACCAGTAAATGCTGACCAAAAAATTGCAATTTTTTTTATTTGCTTAATTGCCTTTCTTTCTTTGGCGCTTAAAATATGGTAATCATCTTCAGGTGAAATTGTATTTTCACTTTCATTATGAAAGTATTTGTATGCATTTCTTTTATGTAGTGGTATTTCCCTCAAAATATACCTGTTAATTTAACGTGATGAGATGATAAAACAAATTTAAATTTTATTTTTTCTGCCTTTTCTCAAAACAAAAAAAAATAAAATAACTTTGAATTAATGTGTTATCACACAAAACAAACCAAAAGCCTGCGTAAAGTTGAACATCGCTTTAAAGCAAAAGTGGAACGCCCGGAAATATTCAACAGCAATGCTATATATAATGGGTTCATTTTTCCAAAAACACCTGTGATTTTAAACAGTTCTCCGAGTGAAATTAAAGAAATTTCATGGGGACTAATCCCTTCTTGGAGCAAAGACGAAAGTATTAGGCAATATACCTTAAATGCTAAAATAGAAACATTGACAGAGAAACCTTCATTCAAAAATTGTATAAACAACAGATGTATTGTAATTGTTGATGGATTTTTTGAGTGGAAGTGGCTGGATACAGCAGGAAAGAAAAAACAGAAGTACCTAATACAGTTAGAGCGCGGTGTTCTTTTTTCTTTTGCAGGATTATATTCAGAGTGGACGGATATGTCGAGCGGAGAAATTATTACAACTTATACGCTTGTCACGACCGAGGCAAATGAACTTATGAGTGAGATTCATAATCAAAAAAAGCGAATGCCTGTTGTATTAACGGAGCAAAACGAATCTGATTGGTTAGAGGGCGCAGACATTTCTATCTTTAAGAAACCTGAAATAAAACTTTTAGCAGAAAAAATTTAAGTTCTTCTTTCAATCATTAATTTTGTTCGATTGAAAGTTGAAACTTTAATAATAGGTCAGGGTATTGCCGGATCTGTTCTCTCAAATAAATTAATGAAGAGAGGAGAAGATTTTGCTGTTATAGATTTGCCCGGGCTTTCAACAAGCTCGCAGATTGCGGCCGGAATTTGGAATCCGGTTGTTTTTAAACGCATGACATCTTCATGGTTAGCAAAAGAGGCGATACCCGTTATGTATAATTTTTTTAACTCTTGTGAACAACTGCAAAATAAAAAATTTCTTTTCCCTAAAAAAATTCTTAAGTTTTTTACTGAAAAACAGGAAGCAGATCTTTGGCAAAAAAAAAGCCTACAGGAACTTTCCGGTTTTATTGACCAAAGGATTTATGAGGGAGATAAATTAAATTTTAATGGGCTAAAACATCCTGAATATGGATTTTCTTTTGTGACAGAATCAGGGTTTTTAGATTGTAAATCCTTTTTAGAAGCAACAAAAAAACAGCTCGTTAATAAGGATAAATATTTTCAAATGAAATTTGATGCAAGTAAAATCCTAAAGGAAAAGGGCTGGTTCAGGGTTGGAGATTTTTTGTGCGAAAAAATTATTTTTTGCGAAGGTTGGCTAAGTGTAGAGAATCCCTTTTTCAGTCATGTGAAATTTAAACCGGCTAAAGGCGAAATTTTGATTTTTGAGTCAGATGAATTGCAAGAAGACTTTATAGTCAGTAAGGGTGTTTTTATTTTACCAATAGGTAACCGGAAATTTGTTTGTGGAGCAACTTACGAATGGACACGACTCGATAATTTCATCACTAAAGAAGGTCAATCTTTTTTGGAAGAAAAATTAGCGTCTTTAATAAATTGTTCTTTTAAAGTTGTTGAAAGAAAAGCGGGCGTTAGACCATCAGTTATAGACAGAAGACCGGTTATCGGAGAGCACCCAACAGAAAAAGGGCTTTATATCTTTAATGGTTTCGGAACTAAAGCGGTTATGCTTGCTCCTCATTTTGCTGAGATTTTCCTTGAATTTATTTACAACAACACGTATTTATCGGCAGAAGTTGATATTATTCGCTTTAATAAGCATTTATAAAATTTGTAACTTTAAAGTAGTATTTGTTCTTACATGAGGTCGTTTTTAAAAAGTATATTTTTTCTGTCTTTTATTTGCTTTTGTTTTTTTGCAAGAGCATCACATAATCGCGCAGGAGAAATAACATATAAGTGGCTTTTCGGCTATACCTACGAAATTGTAATAACAACTTACACCAACACTTATAACACTAACGCAGATCGTTGTTATGACACACTATATTTTGGAGACGGAACATCTGAGGCGGTACCACGAATTAATGGCATTACCGGTAATCTTTGCTCGCCTGGAGTAGGTGATGGCGTGATGATTGATACCTGGATTAAACTAAATATTTATAAGACTACCCATACTTTTCCGGGACCAAATTGCTATTTGTTGACCATGGCCGATCCAAATAGAAACGCTGGGGTACAAAACATTCCAAACTCATCCTCAGTTCCTTTTTTCATTAAATCCGAGTTATGTATTGGTAGTTTTTCCGGCCCTAACTCATCTCCCATTTTAACTAACCCTCCTATTGACGATGCTTGCGTCGGAAACTGTTTTGTTCATAATGCCGGGGCATTTGATATTGATGGCGACAGTCTTTCTTATGAGCTTGCCACTTGCCTTGGCGCACAAGGCTTGCCGGTTTTTGGTTATATAATTCCGTCGGGCGTAAGTATAGACCCCGTTACAGGAGATTTTCTTTGGTGTTCACCAACCCTACAAGGTGAATATAATTTCGCATTTATTATTCGCGAATGGAGAAAAAACATGGATGGAGTTTACAGCCAAGTCGGGTATGTTTTACGGGATATGCAGGTAACTGTTGGCGCATGTAATAACGTTCCACCATCTTTACAAAATTTAAATGACACCTGTATTGAGGCAGGCACGACCCTGGTGATTCCTGTAAGCGCAAGTGACCAAGACATAACCCAAACACTAACCCTTACCTCTTACGGAGGTCCTTATACATTGAGTAATTCGCCTTCTTCATTTGTTTCTACACCTTCACAAACACCAGTGAACGGAGTTTTTACATGGAGTACCAATTGCCAACATGTAAGATTGCAACCGTATATGGTCACGTTTAAAGTTGAAGACAACGACAACATGATTCCTCTTGTTGACTTTGAGACTTTTTTTATAACCATTGTTGCACCGGGCCCAACAAATGTAACAGCCCAGCCAAACGGGACAAGCATGGTACTAACGTGGAACAACGGTACCTGCAATGGAAGTACCGGCAATTACATATACAAATATTTGATTTATCGGATAGACTCATGCATTAATTGGCAGCATTCTGCCTGTGAGAGAGGAGTACCTTCTTGGCTTGGAATGACATTAATAGGCTATACCAATGGCTTAAACGATACCGCTTTTATTGATAACAACAACGGTCTTGGTTTAGTGCACGGCACGAATTACTCTTATGTTGTGGTTGGATTATATGGTGACGGTGCACAGACATATGCCTCTACACCTGTTTGCAACCATTTGTTAAGAGATGTTCCTGTTATTACTAATGCAGATGTAATTAAGACTTCTAATTCATCAGGAGAAATAAACGTGATTTGGGTAAAACCTATTGTTGAAGCATCGAACCCTGATAAGCTGGACACCTTAGCGAATCCAGGACCCTACGAATTTCGATTATTACAATCTTCAGGATTTAATACGGTCTTTACGCCAATATATTCAGTGATTAAACCTTATTTCGCCAATTTAAATTCATCGCCTGATACAAGCTATACGTCACAGTTGCTAAACACAGTTTCAGGTCCATACACATATCGAGTTGATTTTTACTGTAACGGAACATTGAAGGGTAGCACACAGACTGCCTCTAGCACTTTTTTAACTGCACAGGCATCAGACAATGAAGTTCAGCTTCAGTGGAACTTTGTAACCCCTTGGACAAATTTTAAATTTTATATATATAGAGAAATATCACCCGGTTCTTCAAGTTGGGTTTTAATTGATAGCACTTCTCAGAAATTTTATATAGACTCAGGCCTTATAAATGGACAGCAATATTGCTATAAAATTCTTTGTAAAGGAAAGTACTCTGACACAAGTATTGTAAGCCCTCTTTTAAACAATAGCGAGGAGGTTTGTGCAACCCCTGTTGATCAGGAGCCTCCTTGTCAACCTGAAATGAATGTTGAAGGGAGCTGTTTATCTTCTAGCGTAATAATCACTTGGAAAAACCCCAATAACTATTGTAGTGATGATGCTGTAATGTATAAAATTTACTTTCAGTCCTCGGAAGACAACACCCTTAAAATACTAGACTCTACTACTAACATCAATGATACGGTTTATGTTTTTGATGGTGAAAATTCCATTGCAGGTTGTTTTGCAGTTACAGCTATTGACTCGTTTGGAAATGAAAGTATAATTCTAAACAAATTTTGTACAGACAATTGTCCTGAATACGAACTTCCAAATATAATTACGCTTAACGGAGATGGAATAAATGATTTTTTTATTCCGGTTAAAAACAAATATATAAAATCAGTTGAATTGAAAATTTACGACCGTTGGGGCACGCTTGTTTTCGAAACAGAAAACCCGGCTGTTAACTGGGACGGTAAAAATATAAAAAATAGTTTGAACTGTGTAAACGGAACCTATTTTTATACTTGTACTGTTAATGAAATTTGGCTTTCCGGAATCAAATCTCGAGATATTAAAGGATGGTTACAAATTATCGATAAATGATTTTTTACAGGTTTTTACTTTGTTCATTTTTCTTTTTTCAATTTTCTAATCCTTTGGTTCATGCTCAAAAAATTTCGAGAATAATTTTTATTACAGAAAACAAAAATTCATTGTCTTTAGAGACCTGTAAATTATACATTTCAAACTTCAATTTTAAAAAACAAGGTCAATCGCTTTTCAAAGAAAAAGATTCTGTTCATCTAATTGATGTATTACAGAAAAATCGAAATCAAATAAAATTTATTCTACCATCTGATTTCAATCCGGATGAAATTTCATTTGGGATAGGCGTTGACAGCATAATTAATAAAGAAGGGGTAAAAGGTGGTGACCTTGATCCCGTGAAGGGCATGTACTGGACATGGCAAACGGGATATATTAATTTTAAAATTGAAGGAACAAGAGATTCAGGAAACTCAAAAGAAAAATTTGAATATCACATTGGAGGGTTCTCCAATTCTAATTACTCTTACAGAGAAGTTTCAATGAAAATTATTAAATGGAATCAATTGGAAACAGAGATATTAATAGACATTGATCAATTTCTTAATAACTCATTTAAATTAGGAAGTAAATCATTGATGTCGCCCGGGCCTCAAGCTTTCAAATTATCTGACTTATTTACAACTTGCTTTTATCTAAAATGAAAAAGTTAGCAAATAGATTTTTTATCAGGCTTTTTCTACCCGGGATCTTCTCTTTTTGCTTTTTGAATATAGAAATCTTTCATGTTCCTAAGAATTGGCCTAAACCAAATTATGACTTCAAGAAAAACCCTATTATAAAAGAGAAAGTGTTATTAGGGCGGGTACTTTTTTATGACCCAATATTATCGAGAGACAGTAGCATTTCATGCTCTAGTTGTCATTCTCAATATAATGGATTTGCTCACGCGGATCATGCGCTAAGTCATGGCATAAACGATCAGATTGGAACCAGAAACGCGCCTTCACTCGTAAATCTAGCGTGGCAAAAAAATTTCATGTGGGATGGCGCGATTCATCATCTTGATGCGCAGGCTATATCTCCAATTTCAAACCCTATGGAAATGAATGAACAATTAGGAAATGTGGTGAAAAAACTTAATCGATCCAAGTTGTACAAGGGATTATATTATTCTGCGTATAACGATAGTAATGTCACGGGGGAAAAAACTTTAAAAGCTATATCACAATTTTTACTTACGTTGGTCAGTAGTAATTCAAAATACGATTTGGCAATGAGGAAAGAAGAAAAGTTCACAGATCAGGAAAAAAACGGATATGAGATTTTTAAGAAAAACTGTTCCTCTTGTCACAAAGAACCGCTTTTTACCAACAACGAGTTTGAAAACAACGGACTTTTGCCGGACAAAAAGTTGTTTGATTTGGGCCGAATTAAAACCACACTTAACCCAAACGATTCTTTCAAATTCAAGGTTCCTACATTAAGGAACCTTGAATTTACTTATCCGTATATGCACGATGGAAGGTTCCGAAATCTAAACGAGGTGATAAACCATTATGTAGAAAAAAAATTCAAGCACAAAATAGTTTCTTTGAAACTACCGCAAAATTTCAATCCAAGTTCAAAGGAAAAAACTGACCTCGTCGCATTTTTACTGACATTAACCGATAAATCGTTTATTTATAATGAGAAATTTGGTTTTCCTAAATCAGTATTTCAAAAAAAATGATTTAATTGCACCACGAAATAATAAAACATGAAAAAAATATTTTTAGGAGTATCGCTTTTTTCAGCGACGACTTTTTTTTCTCAGCTAAATCCTGCAATTACCAGTTGGTTACAAAACACAACCGGACTACAGGGAAGACATTATGTGGCCGGAAATTCAACTCCTATAACAGATGCTGTTCAAGCAAATGTTCAAACTGTTCAGTATTCAACTAATTGGGTTTATGTAAGTACAACAGGAATTCCAGGGTACATCACCGGACCATTTTTAGATGGAAATCCTTCATTGGCTTCGAATCAAAATGCTATATTCAAGTTACCACTAAACCCTACTCAAAACACAAACACCCCCACCGCTACTACAGGGGGTAATATTGGCATTTTTATAAATGGAGTTGCACTTTTTGATTATAGAGATGGAGTTGCATGGAATCCTTCAACGAACTCTCTTTGTGGCGGACCGGGCAACCCTCCATGTCCTGGTGGGCAAGGTGCAACAATGGATTGGAACCGTGACGCGATAGTAGCTGAAAGACAAGGTTTCGATTGTTCAAAGGGGCACCCCGCAATGGGAAATTATCACCATCATCAGAACCCCTCTGCATTTAAGTTGGATCTGAATGTGATTTCCACCATTTGTAATCTTTATGATTCTGATGGACTTTATTTAATAGATTCAACACAACACTCACCGTTAATTGGATTTGCGTACGATGGTTTTCCGATTTATGGAGCATATGGATTTAAAAATACAAATGGTACAGGTGGAATTATAAGAATTAAATCCGGGTATCAATTAAGAAACATCACCACCAGAACAACTAGTCCTACGGGGCAAACAGTTACAACAGGCCCTGTTGTAAGCTCAACGTATCCATTAGGATATTTCAGAGAAGATTATGAGTTTATCGCACATCCAAATGACCCAGATTATCTTGATGAGCACAACGGTCGTTTTTGTGTTACTCCAGAATACCCTAATGGGACTTATGCTTATTTTGCAACTGTTGATGCAAATTGGAATTCTGCTTATCCATATGCAGTTGGACCAACGTTCTATGGAGTTAAAACCGCACAAAAGGTTACTTCAATTACGGAGTCAACAACAACTTATACTTCTGGCACCAACGGGTTAGTAAATGATGTAAAGAGTGAAAAAATAAATGTTTCTGCTTTTCCAAATCCTGCAAGCGATTTAATTGCTATTCAGGTAGGATGTTTGCTGAAAGAAAGTTCTGCTGTCTTGCTTTACGACTTAAATGGTAATTTGGTTGATAGGTCTGTCATAAATCAGGGGAGTACCATTACCTATTTTGATACGCGAAAATTATATGCGGGAGAATATTTGGTAGTAATAGAATACGGAAAGCAAAATATTTCTCGAAAAGTGGTACTTCAAAAGTAATTTCCCTTAAGGCTCCCCGAGAAATTGAAAAATTATGATCAATAATTAATTGGGATCTTATTTTAACTGACGTTAATTTCCGAGAAAATTCCCAAAAAATTGGATGAAAAAGTTTGGAAGCGACACATTTTTTAAATGGAAAACCAATCAACAACCATTTTTTCCTAATCACCTTTTTTTAATTAGTCTCCTGATCAGTAAGAATAACGGAAGCCCTGAAATAAATAGAACAAAACCAATAAATGATGCATTTGGATTAGTGATCATTACGCTGATGTTTACTGCGGCATAAATTAAAATATAGAGTATTGGTAGAAATGGGTATCCGAATATTTTATAAATATCTTTTGCTTCGTCTGATTTTTTTGAACGATGTCTTAAAACAAAAATTGCTGATGCCGCCGCAATTAAACTGATGCTGTCAAAAAACATAACGTATTCCAGAATCTTCTGAAAAGAAGAAGACAGAAATAGAGTTATCAGTATAAAAACAAAGAAAAGTGTAAGCGCCCATTCCTGAACTTGAGTGTTAGGGTTTACTTTCATAAATTGCTTTGGTAAAACTTTATCCTCAGCCATAGCAAAATACACTCTTGGGTTGCTCATCATCGAGACATTTACATACGCCATCACACAAAAAAACATTACGAAGGAAATTATTTTTCCTGCGGCAGAACCAAACATTAAAACCGAAATGTCTGAAGCTATAGTACTAGTTTTTTGAAGATGGGAAAAGCCAAGTATTTTATAGTAAGAATAATTTGCAACAAGGTAAAACACAAGCACAACTGCAATACCGAAGAAGATTGCACGGGGCATTGTCTTTTGCGGCGAACTTACATCACCACCAAAGTTCATGGTTTGTTGATATCCGCCATACGTAAAAAAAACAGGAATAAAACAAGCAAGAAAAGGACTTAACCAAGTATTATTTGTGTCGGCAACCTTGATTAAATTTTCTTCTCTGTTCGGAGTGATAAAAAATAATGCAGAAATAAGAAGCAGGATCATACCGAGTTTTATAGCCATCAAAACATTCAATGTAGTTGAGCTTAGCTTGATTCCCCTAAGGTTTATTAAAAATAAAAATAAAACAGCTGAAATGGTTGTAATCTTAACGCCTAGATTATGTTCAAGACCCGGGAAAATGATTGGAGAAATGTATTCGGCACCCATGATGGCAACTCCTGCGGTTGATGCCGCATTACTTATTACAGTTATCCAATTTACCATAAAAGCAAAAGCAGGATGATAACAGTGAGAAAAAATTTTGTAGAAACCACCTGCAACCGGATATCGGGATCCTATTTCAGCAAAGGTGAGCGCACCAATCAAACTGACAATGGCTCCGGTAATCCAAGCGGCAAAAAATATTATTGGTGTTTGCCCTTTTTGGGCTACCTCAGCAGGGGTTCTGAAAATTCCCATCCCGATGATCAGGCCCACTACAATCATGGTTAAATCAAACAGCCGTAGTTGAGGTTTAATTTGACTCGCTGTTTGGGACATGCTACACTAAAGAAAAATTAATTTGCTGCGGTTTTTTCGATTGTTAAACCAACATCAAGAATCATTGGTAGGGGGTCAACGCGCATTCCCTGCTCATATGTAAATTTATACTTCCCGGATTTTGGGAACCTTACATTGGATTCAAGCAAAACAGAATTATCCCATAAATCACCCGCGCCATCTCCCAACCATTTATTTTGTTCATCCGCCAAAACGCAGTTTACTGTGTCAATTTCCTTTCGGCCATCAGGATATTCAGTAGTAAGAAAAATATAAAGGTTTCTGTACGGATAAACAGATGAGTGGCGCACATTTACAAATAGGTTGTAGAGGTATATCGTATCTTTTATTTCTGGTTCAAAAACAATTTTTTCCTTTCTGCTCCAACCTTTATTTTCATCAATTGTTTTGTATTCAGTGAATATTTTTCCTTTTCCGCAGGAAAAAAGTAACAATAGGGAAAGCGCAAAGAACCCAATCATTAATTTGGTTGAGCTTTTTTTGACGTAAGAACTGGCTTTACTTACTTGAATCATAAAAAATTTTACTATTTGGCGGTTTACTTTTTCTTTGTGTTGTTGCTTATGTTTTTATTGGTGTTCGGATTGTTTCTTTTCGCCGGATTATTAGATTGTTGTTGTGGTTTACGAAAATGTTTCCTGTCCTTTTGTCTTTTGTCAAATCGCGTAAGACTGTCTTGACCCACAACGTTTTCATAGTCGTGTTCCTTGTCTTTCTTAGGCGTTGATGTAACAATTGACCCTAAATCTTCAGGAAATTCTCCTTTATTATTCATTGACATAACCTCCTTAACTCGAGCAACAGTGAGTGGAATGAAAACATCGCCTTCGCCAACATAAGAATACCAAATTATCCGCTTAAAAATATCTGTTTTTTGATGAAACGCATCACCTTTTTTTGTTTTGAGCTTTACCCCCTCTGTTTGAGGAAAATCTTTAAGTGCATCCATGTAGGAGTCCAATTCATAATTAAGACAGCACTTAAGTTTTCCGCATTGTCCTGCAAGTTTTAGGGGATTAAGTGAAAGTTGTTGATAGCGTGCGGCGGAAGTATTGACACTTCTGAAATCGTGCAACCATGTAGAACAGCAAAGTTCTCTTCCACAAGCACCGATTCCTCCAAGTCTTGCTGCTTCCTGCCTAGACCCGATCTGTCTCATCTCTACTCTTATTTTGAACTCATCAGCCATAACTTTTATTAATTCGCGAAAATCAACTCGTCCTTCAGCTGTATAATAAAATATTGCTTTTGTTTTATCGCCTTGATATTCCACGTCGCTGATCTTCATTTGTAGACCAAGATTGATTGCGAGCGTTCTAGATCTATACATGGTTTCAGTTTCAAGGGCTTGAGCTTCTCTCCATTTATCGATGTCCACAGGTTTTGCCTTTCTGTATATTTTTTTTAAATCGGGAGCGTTAGGATCTACTCCTTTTTTTCTCATCTGTAATCGAACAATCTCTCCGGTTGCACTAACAATTCCAATGTCATGCCCTGGGCTACCTTCAACGGCGATTACTTCACCTATACTTAATGAAAGTCCGTTTACATTTTTGAAGAATTCTTTTCTTGAGTTTTTGAAACGTACTTCTACAATTAAAAAAGGCGCTTGCCCGTTTGGTAAAACCATATTAGACAGCCAGTCAAAAACATTAAGTTTATTACAGCCACCAGTAGAGCAACCCCCATTACTTCCACAACCTGCCGGAGTATTTTCCGGAGTACTATGGGCACCTCGGCCCGAACTACAACCCACACATCCCATAATTTAACGTAATGATAATTTGTTTTTGATACTAGAAGGAAGCGCGTTCTTATGAATCATTATACTTACTGTTTTCATACGAACATACGCTTCACTTGCAAAAAAATAACCTTCACAGTCATTGCTGTTACCCCAAGAATTTTTAATGATATAATATTTTGTGTTGTTCTGGTCCTTTGCTATTCCAACCATATGCATCCCGTGATCATCTTGAGTCTCATAGTTGTCAAAAGCAACTTGCCTTTCCTCTTGTGTAACATTTTTTTGAGGACATGGATTACTGAATAATTTATTTTTCTCCTCGAAGCTTAATGATTCAAATTTCTTTTCAGGTAAAATTGCAAGGCCATCTTTAAACCTGAAAGTTGGTTCGCTTACATCAGCGGCCCAGGCAACGCCATATCCGTTATTCAATGCATTATCTATACAAGCTATCATTTCGTCAAGCGGTAAATTATGTGCGCGTTCCCACATCCAATTGTCAGGGATTTCAATTGTAAACTCTTTGTAAAAAGGTTGATGGGTGAAGGAAGAGAGGTATAAATAATCATCAGGTGAAACTCCAAGTTCTTTAGCGTAAGATTCCGGGGTATACTGTTTGCCTTTATATTCAAAGGTTGATGGAATCTTTCCCAAATGTTTGTCAAGAATTTCATTAAGTTTATTTCGCCATGAAAGGTCTATTTTTTGGTCGTTTGAAGCGATTGATTTTACAAGGGCTAGAAGTGCACTATCCATTTTATGATGATCATAATCTTCGCCGGGTTTAAGGTTTCCGTTGTAAACTTCCTGAGGAACCATACCGTACTTACGCATAACGTGTACAACATCATGAAATTCTCCACCTTCACCAAACTGAGCCTTTCCATGCATTCTGATGTAATTCTCAGCTTTCAAAGGGTAAGCCATTCTTGCAACAAACATTTCACTTAGGTTATAATCTTTTCCTTTCCCAATTCTATTTAATTCAGACTCAAAAAAAGAAATAGAGGAAAAACTCCAGCAGGTTCCTGTCATTCCTTGGTTTTTAACAGGAGTACTTTCAATGCTTTTAAGGATTGTTAGTTTATACTGGCTTCCTTTTTTGTTTGATACCGTTTTGTTGTTTGTGATAGGAGTGAAGCCATTTAAGTCAGAAGCAGGGCCTGTTTGACTTAACAAAAAATTATTGAAGCAAAAATTCAAAAGAATATATACAAATGCAATCTGTCTAAGATTATTTTGTTTTTTAAGAAGAATATATATTTTATACATCATTTGTTTTTTGACTATTAGATAATTTGTTTTCTGGATTTTTAAGTAGTTGTGAGATTTCGAAAAAAGTAAAAATAAAATAAATTACAAGAAAGGCCATTGCGAATGTTACCGCGCCCGGCTTGTTGATGAGTCCATAGATAAGTATCAAAAATAAGTTGATCAATAATTTTATTCCTGTTGCTCCCATGTATCTCATCACAAACTTTTTTGGGTCTGGATTTCTAAGTAGCCATAAGTGTAAAAGAGGTGTAAATATTGCAAAATAAGGTAGAATGAACCATATGTGAATATTGGAAAATTTTCCTGAAAAAGAATTCCACAGATAAATTCCTGAGCTCACTAAAGCAACGATTATGAAATTTTTTATCAGATAAATTTTAGTCATTTTTTCTTCAACAAATCTTTAACAGCAATATAAATTGAAGCTACAACTGAAACAAGACTCAGTGCAACAGTAAAAACAGGAAAACCTAAATGCAACCATTTATCTAGTTTTATTCCCAAAAAAATTCCAAGCGCGATAGTAACCAGCATTTGAGTACCCATTGAGGCATATTTTAAATACTGATGGTTAGGTTGTTTTTTCATATTACTAACCACTGTTGAATTAAATACCGGTGCCAGTTCCGACTTCTTTAATTGCGTTGGATTTTTCAGCACCTCCGGAAAGATTTTTTACAACGCCGCCGCCCATACTACAGGTGCCTGTAAATTGTGCGTCAGGTTCGATTGCGATTTTTCCGGTGATTATGTCACCGTTTATTCTGGAAGTACTCTTTAAGGTTAATAGCTCGGATACATTAATTTTTCCCTTAAGGTTGCCGCTGATGTCTGCAGTTTGGCAATAAATTTCTCCGTCAACCAATCCTGAGGGGCCGACAACCAATTTACCTTTTACCTCAATATTACCTTTCAAAACTCCGTCAATTCTAAAATCACCATTGCTTTTAATATTGCCGGTAATTTCTGTACCGGTACCCAAAATATTTACCGAATTAGATTCAGGTGATGCCATTTTTATTGGTTTATTGTTGAACATTTTCTTTAAATTAATCTGTTTTACAGATATCACATTTCATTGTAAATATACTAAAAAATTTATAAATTATTAGATAACAATCTAATCTAATTCAATCAAACTATTGGTTTTCTTGGTTGCTTTGCGCCCTAACAAAAACTTTCTTTGACGAGCTCGCTGATAATTTTTGACCATAATTGATTTTAATACTATCCTTTCCAAGTATTTCCATTGAACCGTTATCACCATATTCGAAATCTTCCTCCCTAATAATCAGGGGCTCTAGCCTAAACTTACCGCCACTCTCATATCTTAGGTTTCTGTAAATTACTCTTCCCTCGTGCCAAGATTTTACAGTATTTCTGCTTTTCCCTTGAAGCAGGAGACCTTTTGATGGCGTGTACTTGGTAATAAACTCTTCTCTTGTAAAATAAAGTGTATGTCCTTTCAGGTCGCCGCCAGCCTCCCAATTTGATTTGGTTAAAAAGTCATCGAGAAAAAGATTTATGCCACTTAAAACAGGGTCTTTAGGTAGAACCCCGCTATAATTGTCGGCGGCATCAAATGCTTGTTTAGCACGGCCCGATTTTAAGTGTTCAAATATTTCTCTGCTCAAAACCACACTTCCTTTATTAAACAATTTTTCATCTTTTTGGCAAAATTGAAATGTTGACCCCAACATTTTCCACATAGATAGTCTAGCCATTTCTTTAAAACAAATTGACTGCATTTTCAAAGCTGAATCCTGCCATGATCCGGATTCTTTCGGTACTTTGTTGAAATGTATAAAGGCACTATCAAATCTTTTTTCTTGAAAGAAAGCTTCTGCTGTTTCGTATTGTGCGGGCGCATTTCTGCAAGACTCAGAGCAAAGAGCAATTAAAATTGGAAATATGTAAAAACGTAAGTGTGCTGAAAAAATAAATGTAGGCTTCATGTTTAAACTTTTAAAACGGCTACAAATTTATAATAAAGATAAAATATTCTGAAATTTCACTATTTTATTGTTGGTAAAAGTACTTTGAGGACGCGTTGTATATAAGAGGAATATTTAGTTTAACATCATAAAACGGTGAGGTTACATTTCACTCAATTAGTAATTTTTTTCATAAAATTTTGCTGTAAAAAACTCCTGGGTATTTATTTTTTTAAAATCTTATGATTATGCGGCAAGCTTACTTTTGGTGTTTTCATCAACATTTATTTTTTGCTTTAATTTATTTATTGAAAACAAATAAAACGATTGTGAGTATGTTGGTATTTGCGAAAAAACCTTTCTTAGTTCACTCTCCAAAACTGAGTCAATGGTTTTATCTCCTCTGTATAAAAAGCCAATTTTATATTCGTCGAGTAGGTAAAAACAAGCGTGTTTCTTGAATACTTTGTATGCAAAAAATCTGTTGATTGCAGATCTGGCTAAATTTTCTTTTTCATCTAGTTTCAGGGCCTCAGCAAAATCTTTCAACTCAATTTTTTCATTTTTTTCCGTTCTCACCGTATGAATTTCCCTCTGCAACAGATCACTTTTTCTTTCAGAAAAAGGTCCAAGGTCAGGCAAAGTTGAAATGTCTAATTGTCCAATTGTTCCCCCCGCCCACTTTATTTCACTAAGTTCTTTATAAAGTTCAAGTTTAATGCCTGCATCGTTCTTCCTTTGTTTAATCCAATTAAAGAAGATGGAGTTGAGGGTTGTTACTTTTGTTTTGGGGTTAAAAAATCTCTTACTTTTAATCATGATATCATTTTTTTATTAGTTCGATTAATAATTCTTTTATGAGTTGAAAAACTGTAATTGCGGAAGCAAAGTTGTTACACTCTGCTTCCGGAATTCAACAAGATAAATTCTCAATTTTTACTAATGAGTACGTACAGCGTTAGCGACAATATCAGTGAAAGATTTTTTCGCTCCCGTTTTGTCACTATACACATTGTAATTAATTTTCCCCTCAATGGTTATTTTATCCCCTTTCTTGAGCTTTTCTTTAACTTCAAGTGCAAGGTCACCCCAGGCAAGAACGTTGTGCCAAAGAGTGTTCTTAATTAACTCTCCTTTTCCGTTTTTGTACTCATAATTTGTTGCAAGCGAAAACCTTGCAACCCTTTGTCCTTTTCCAAGCAAATCAATAATTGGGTCTCTTCCTAGATTTCCTGTTAGTATTACTTTATTTATCGGTTCTTTGCCTTGTGATTTTTCAATTGATGTTGACTTCATTTTTTAGATATTACTTTGTAAAATTTTTTAATACAATTTCTGTAAATACTCTCTGTTGATTGTCTTTGTTTGTGTATTTGCGACGGTGAATTCTCCCAACTACAATAACTTTATCTCCAGTTTTCAAGTATTCTGTCACCTGATCAGCTTTATTTCCCCATGCCACCACACTGTGCCAAAGCCATTCCTTACCTCCCAATCTATTTTCGAAAAATATTCCTGTGCTAACATTGAAATTTGCTTTCTTTTTACCAGAGTCAGTTTCATGATATTTTATTTCTCCTCCTATTATCCCTTTTAATTTAATCTTGTTGTTTTCAGTCTTATTAATTAATGGTAATTGATCTTTATCGTTTTGTGTTTCTCTATTTGTTTTCATGTTATTTACTTTATCTGTGTTCGAATATTGAAGGATTCTTTTTATTCTAATCCTTAATGCTTTTGTATTGATTGTAGGTGTTTTATGAAATTGCGTACCTTACTCTTTTTGGAAAAACCAGAATTTTTTCTGCTACTATCTCAATATAGCTTTTATCGTTTCCTTGCTTATCGGTATATCGACGTTCTTTTCGAACTCCCTCAATATTAGCACAACGCCCCTTACCTAATGAGGCTTTTACAAGTTCTGCTGTCTTACCCCACGCTATGACCTTATGCCAGTGTGTGTTTTTTACCCAATGTCCGTTCTCATCTTTTGAGAATGTCCTTGTGGCAACGTTAAATTTTGCACAAAGTAGGCCGCTTGTTAATTCTTTAATTTCAGGTTGATTTCCAAGATTTCCAGTTATTGTAATTGTATTATTAATTTGATTTTTCATGTTTTGTTAAGTTGAATGTTATTTAAAATTATTTTTTTTTACCGCCATAAATCCCGCGGCTTACGGGCCGCTGGATGGCAGTTTTTAATTAGGCGGCAATGGCCTTTGCGTTCACTTCTTCTTTATTGTTTGGAACCGTAACAATTTTTCCTGCAATAATTTCGGTAATGAACTTATCAGTGCCCGTACTGTCTGTGTACATTCTGTAATTTAATCTTCCTTCGACTTGTACCGGCGCACCTTTTCCCAACTGAGTCATGGCATACTCCGCAAGTTTTCCCCAGGCTACCACATTGTGCCAGGTTGTTTCACTTTGCCAAACGCCTTCTTTGTTTTTAAAATACCTGTTGGTTGCAACGCTGAACCGTGTCTTTTGTTTACCGTTAGTGATTTTAATTTCTACTGGTGCCGCACCCAAATTTCCTGCGATAGAAACTTTATTAACTACATTTTTTTTAACCAGACCTGAGTCCTGGGTGTTTACGTTAACTGTTTCTGCTATCGCGTTCTTTTTTGCGCTAGCCTGTGTGGTTGCATTTTTTGCTGTCTTCATTTTACTTGTTTTTTAATTGTTTTATTTGTTTAACATGTCACGGGCGTTTTCTTTTTTTTAACCCGCTTGTCTTTTCCTTTTAAGCGCTTATTTGAAATCGACGGTGCAAAGGTGCGACCAGCATCAAACGATATTCGGTTATTAATCACTTACTTTCGTTTATTATTCGTTTACTGTCGTTTGTTTTCGTATAAAAAGAGGGCAAAACCATAATAATCAGAGAGATATTTTGATGTGGGGTTAATTTTGAAAATCTAATAAAAAATATGCATTTTCAAATTGGTTTTTAAAATCAAATAAGATTTTTGAGAAAACGTAGATTAATTTTTCACCTTAAAGATAAAAAAGGCTTTTATCTGACCAGGGGAGTGTAAAAAAATATATTTAAAGCCCAGCAGCTGAATCATCTCCTCTTTTGTCTGCGGCTCCTTCTAATTTTCCGTCTGGCGTTACTAAAATTGCATCAACCTGTCCTATAGGTCTTCTTTCTTTAAGTATATGTCCTTGCTCAGTTAATTTGGAAATTACACGTTCATTGAAACAGTTTTTCTCGTAAAATATTAAATCTGGAATCCACTGATGATGAAAACGCTCTTTCTGAACAGCATCTTGTAGAGGTAAACTAAATTCTATCAGGTTGATCAAAACTTGAAACACAGAAGTTATAATTGTACCACCGCCCGGCGTTCCTACTACCAAATGTAATTTTTCATCTTTCTCTACTATAGTCGGCGTCATTGAACTCAGCATTCTTTTACCGGGAGCAATTGCATTTGCCTCTCCTCCGGTTAGTCCAAATTTGTTTGGTGATCCAGGTTTCGCGCTGAAATCATCCATTTCATTGTTTAATATGAACCCGGCACCCTTTACAACTACACTGTTGCCATAGTTTCCGTTTAATGTTGTAGTTACTGAAACAGCGTTTCCATCTGAATCTACTATTGAATAGTGCGTTGTTTCCTCAGATGAAGTGCGAGGTATTGCAGATTTAATTAGTTCACTCTTACTTGCTGTATCCTTATTAAAATTTGCCATTCGCCTTTGTGCATATTTTTTATCTAAAAATCTTTCAATAGGAACAGGATAAAAATCATTGTCACCCATGTGTTCTGCACGCTCTGCGTAAGCACGTCTTTCAGCTTCAATCATCAGGTGAATCGATTCTGCAGAGTGAAATCCCATATCAGGCAAAGACATTTCTTCAACCATATTCATAAGTAAAGCTAAAACAGCACCACCACTTGAGGGTGGAGGCATTGTAATAATTTGATATTTATTTTTATACTTGAACTTGATAGGAGTACGCCATTTTGGCTCATAACTCTCCAGATCTTTTTTTGAGATAATCCCTTTACCTCTTTTCATCTCTGCCACAATTAATCTCGAATTTTTTCCGCGATAGAAACCGTTTTTTCCGTTTTTTTGAATCCTCCGTAAAGTTTTTGCGAGATCCATTTGTAATAAAACATCTCCTGCCTTCCATGAAGAAGTTTTTATAAGCGGAATATCTGATGAATTATACTTTATAAATTTTTCATGATTTTCATTCAGTAAAACGGCTTCGTTGTTGGTTATTTTAAATCCTTTTGCAGCAATTTGTATTGATGTATTTAAGAGATCTTCCCATTTTAACTTTCCGAATTTCTTGTGCGCTTCAAACATCCCTGCTACGGAACCCGGAACACCACAAGCAAGATGACCTTGAGTGCTTAATTCAGGAATAACATTTCCGCTATCATTCAAAAACATGTTTCTTTTTGCCAAGGCAGGAGCCTTCTCCCTGAAGTCGAGCGCAAAGGCATTACCGGATTTATCTCTATAGATCATAAAGCCTCCGCCACCAATATTGCCGGCCTCAGGATAAACTACTGCAAGTGCAAAATGAACCGCAACCATTGCATCTATAGCGTTACCTCCTTTATTAAGAATTTCAATACCCGCTTGTGAAGCAAGGGGATGGGCGCTTACGACCATAGCTTTTTCAGAAACTAATTGCTTAACGGATTCAGGTGTTTCAACTTGAGAATGAGTAAGCGATACAACAATAAAAAACATTAATAGGAAATGATATCTCATAGCAAAGTGCATTATAAAAACAGAAAGTTAATGAAAAACAAGGAATGATTTTTTCAAATGAAAATTAACATTAGAAAAAGATTTAAATTTAATTACCTTTTAGATAAAGAGTGCATACATTAACCAACATGAAACTTTGGACTCTGTGTTTGTTTTTCTACCTTTGAAGTTGTTTTATTCTCAAATATAAGTTAGTGTCAGGTATATATTTAAGCTTTACTTCTTCCGAAATGGAAAACTATAGAGGTGATTTATTTAATACACTTCAAAAAGCTGGGCAACAGGTTTTTCCTTCCAACATATCATATTCTGAATCTTTTTTTTCACACATCAATCAAGAAATTTACAATTCCTCTAGCTCAGTTCACATACTAGGGAAAGAATATGGAAAGAGTATGCCCGGTCAAAATCTTTCTGTGTCTGAATATCAATTGGAAATTGCTTTGCAAAGAAACGAAAAAGATCCTTCTTTTAAATTATTCATTTGGTTTCCATTTGCGTTTTCTGAGCTTACTGATGAAAAACAAAAAATATTCATTTCGTCAATTAGAAATAACATTAGAGATGGCGTATTTTTCAGTAATACTTCCTCACCGATACAGCTTGTAGATGATTTAAGGATTAGCATCCAACCTGAAATGAAATCAAGCTACAATGTAAACCCTACAGAAGTTTTTTTGATTTACAACCAATTGGATGACAACGAAGCGTTAGAGGTAATTGATATGCTTTCAGACATTTTGCCCGTTGAAAAACTAAACATAATTCAGGATAGTGATTTAGATTATTCCGAATTTTGTTCTCAGCAAATCAGCAAGAGTAAACTGGCTGTTGTTTATTTTAAGGAGTCTGCAGATTGGGCTTTGCCGTTTACTCAACAAATATGGAAAAAGGTTGGAGGGGCATCTTCACACACTCCGATTCTTTTGATTGGGGATGAAGACCCGGAATCCAACTCAAATAAAACTTTCAAGGCTCCAAAGGTTGTTTCAATGATTGTTTCCGGCCAACTTATTCCACTTGAAATAAAAGTTCAATACGA
Source organism: Bacteroidota bacterium (assembly GCA_046302135.1). Lineage (GTDB taxonomy): Bacteria > Bacteroidota > Bacteroidia > B-17B0 > Aurantibacillaceae > AM-1111. The sequence goes on from JBKCIQ010000176.1 coordinate 41,844, forward strand.
CAAAGTTTTAGAAAGAGTTTGATCTATATGTCAGAACTTGTATCTTGCCCATATCCCGGTTTGCGCCCTTTTAATGAGAACGAGGCAATATTTTTTAAGGGAAGAGAAGAACACATAGAGCAAATTATTAAGCAGCTTGAAGAAAAAAAATTCCTAATGCTTACGGGTGCTTCAGGCGATGGTAAATCTTCTCTTGTTTACGCGGGAGTCATACCAAACGCCAGGGCGGGTTTCTTTAAGGCAAAATTCAATAACTGGTTAATCGCTGACTTTAGACCTGAGAGACAACCATTAAAAAACATTTCGGATTCACTTTCTCGTTTGCTTAAAATTGATGATTCAACCAAAACAGAAAAAGAACTCAGTTATGGTTTTTCCGCTCTTATTGATTTATATAAATCTAGCCCCTATTGGGTGGATCAAGAATCATCGGGGTACCTTTCCTTGCCTGAAAAAGACAAAATGAAGACCAAAAAGAAAGGTGCAAACCTTATGATTTTAGTTGATCAGTTTGAAGAGTTTTTTACCAACCCTGAGAATTATTCTGCGGGCAAGGCTTCTATTGAATCACAGACTGTAGTAAACCTTTTATTGGAAACTACGCGCCTTGCTCTAGAACAAGATATTCCTATTTACATCATTTGTACCATGCGCTCAGATTATGTTGGTCAGTGCGCGGCATTTCGGGGTCTTCCGGAATATATTGGATACAGCCAGTTTTTTGTTCCACGTTTAAAGCGCAAAGAAATTTATCAGGTTATAGAGGAACCCGCTTTACTCAACGGAAATAAAATTTCTAAGCGTCTTGTAGATATGCTCATTAACGAAATGAATGATGGTATTGATCAATTACCCGTTCTACAACATGCGCTTAATCAAATTTGGCAAATTGCCGATAAAGGAATGGCGGAAATGGACATTATTCATTTCGCAATGGCCGGTGGAATAAGTGCTTCTCAACTGCCTAATGAGCAAAAAATAAAATTTGAAGAATGGTTCAGCACCATTCCAAATACAAGGAGAAAGTATTATGAAAGCCCTTCACTACAGAATATTATTGATTTACACGCAAACGCACTGTTAGATTCTGCCTGTGCTCACTTCAAAAAGTTATCAGGGAATGAGATTTCTAATGAAGAAACGCTAAGAATAGTTACTACAGTTTTTAAATGCCTCACAAAAATTGATTCCGGAAGGGCAATTAGAAATAGAATGACACTTGAAGAAATACAAAATGTGTTTAATGATTCCGGTATTGAAACAAATAAAATTTCAGCAGTAATTACTATTTTCCGTTTGGAAGGGAATAATTTTATCAGACCGTTTTTACCAACAGAAACTAATTCAGTTGATACAACGAAAAACTTGCCACTAGATATCACACACGAAAGTTTAATAAGAAATTGGGGATTATTGCGAGGCTGGGCAATAGAGGAAGAAAATGATATTCAGAATTTTCTTGAGCTTGAAAAACAAGTGAAAAGATGGGCTACCGATGACAACAAGCAAATTTTTTTGTCAAACAGAAGGTCAAATTTTCTTTTAAGTAAAGGGCCTTATGAATATTTCAATCAGTGGTTTGTACAGTTTAAACCAACTGCACAATGGCTTGTTAAATATGATTTAAATGATGATGAGGCACCTGTAAAAATTTTAAACGCTCAAAAACGAATTGATGACACAAGACTTTATCTTGTTAAAAGTGGAAAAGTTTTTAAGAGAAAGCGACAAATTGTAGTTGGTTTAATTTCACTTTTTTTTATTGCTGCAGTTTCCTTTCTTTACATTAAAAAAATTCGTGCTGAAGAAGAAATGAAAAAAGCTGAAAATTTTGCAGACACAAAAATTGATAAGTTTGATGCTAAAGTAATTGCGCCCTCAAGTTATATAATGCAGGGAGGTAAATATATTGCCGATGTTTTTGCAGTAGCAAGAAGCTCAAAGCTTGGCGACGAAATCGCGACTCAAATTTTTTTGGGGAAACTTGATTCTAATGGGAATATTATTGACATATACGACACATTGAAAATGAATGAAGGTTTTGGGAAAATTGAGGTTGAAGGAAAAATACCGGGAGAGCATAAAATAGAAGGGGTTGTTCAGGTTAAAAGTCCCTCAGGAAAAATAAATAACGCAACCTTTTCTCAATCGTATATGGTTGCCGCACCATCTGCAAATATTGAAATAAAATCCATGAATAATTTATTTGTTGGTATGTCGAACGAGGTTGTATTAAATGTTCCGGGATGTGCGCCAGGTGATATAATGTTGAATGTTTCAGGATGTGGCGCTACATTATCTCCAAAGGCACCGGGAGAATATATTATAAAAGTTAGGGAAACGGGAGAAGTAAAAATTAACACAAGTATTAAAACCCAAGGTGGCTATTTAGCCCTTGAACCAATAGTATTAAAATCGAAAAAACTCCCCTTACCAAACGCCTATTTTATGGGAAAGACGGGGAGCACAAACCTTGGGACTCTCGATCTGAATCAAAGTTTAAAGCTTGATGCAAAGAGTGACAATTCAGATTTTGATTTGAAATTTAAGATAAAGTCGTTTGAAATGATGATTGTTGGTAAATCATCAAATACACAATTTAAATCCTCTTCAGGGGATGCTTTAACTAAAGAGATGGTTACAGAATTATTAAGTGCGTCTTTGGGGGATAAAATTATTTTTCGGAATATTATTGCTTATGCCCCTGATGGAAGTTTTTTAAATTTAGATCCTATTATTCTTGAATTGGGAAAAAAGAGAATTAGAGCTACTTTTTAATAAGTAAAAAATTTATGTCCTGTAATTAAATGAGTTCTACAGAAATTGTATTCATATTAATCTCTGCCGTATTATTTTTATTGCTACTACTTGTATTTTTTCAGAATAGCAAAAACAAAAAACACCTCATTAAAATTGAAAAAGAATTAATTAATAAAACCGAATCTGAGACTATCTGGATTAAGGAGCGGAGTACGATTTTAGAGTCTAAGCAGAAGTTCGAAGAAAAAAACAAAAAGCTATGGTCTATGAGTGAGGCGGTGCACAAAGAAAGAAAGAAGGTGGACGAGGAAAATGAAAAATTACTTTTAGAAAAGGAAAAGTTAGTTTCAGATAAAAAAAAGCTAGATGAAAAAATAAAAAAGCTTTGGCAAACCAGCACTGCTATTCATAAGGAAAAGGAAAGAATTAACGAGCTCAAGTTAGAGATTGAAAACAAACACCAGGAAATAATTGATAGCGTTAATTACGCCAAGCGTATTCAAAGGGCTTTGCTTGCAAGTGAAAAGTTACTGAGAAATCATTTAAAAGAGTATTTTATTTTTTTTAAACCAAGAGACATTGTAAGCGGAGATTTTTATTGGGCATCAGAAACACAGGATAATAAATTTTTACTTGCTATCGCGGATAGCACCGGTCATGGTGTGCCCGGAGCAATTATGAGTATCCTCAACATTTCTGCTTTGAATGAAGCGGTAAACGCAGAAAAATTAAACGCTCCTGATACCATACTTAACTATTCCAGAAAACGAATTATGGAGCATATGGCAAATGACGGTAGTGAAGAGGGAGGAAAAGATGGAATGGACTGTGTGCTTTGTAAAATTGATTTTGAAAAAAAATTATTATCGTTTGCCGCCGCAAATAATCCGTTATGGATATTTAGAAAAAATAAAGAGGCTAACATAGAGTTGATTGAAATCAAGCCAGATAAGATGCCTGTGGGTAAAGCTATGGGTGAGATTAAGCCCTTTTCGTTACACGAAATTTCGGTACAACCGGGAGATCTCATTATAATGATAACGGATGGGTTTGCCGATCAGTTTGGAGGGCCCAATGGAAAAAAATTCATGTACAAACCTCTAAAAGAACTTCTGTTTAGACTTAACCAATTGCCTATGCAGGAAATGAAGCAAGAACTTTATAGTAGATTTAATGAATGGAAAGGTAGACATGAACAAGTTGATGACGTACTGATTGCAGGAATAAGGGTCTGATTTTTTTAAAATAATTAATTAAAAATGAATGATACTTTTTTAAAAGCCGAATGGAGAAAGTTGCTTATGTCTAATTATCTCGTTGAGCCCAATGTACTTAAAAAATATGTCCCTTATAAAACCGAATTGGATCTATGGAACGGTAATTGTTATCTCAGTTTGGTAGGATTCATGTTTCTGAACACCAAGATTAAAGGCGTTTCAATTCCGTTTCATAAAAATTTTGAAGAGGTTAACCTAAGATTTTACGTGCGCTATAATGATTCCGGATTGTGGAAACGAGGAGTTGTTTTTATAAAAGAAATAGTTCCTAAACCGGCATTAACTATGGTTGCGAATATGTTTTATCAGGAGCATTATGAAACCCTACCTATGCGACATCTTTGGGAAGAACAGGGGGCAAAAATTTCAGTGTGCTACGAGTGGAAAAAACACTCGTGGTACAAAATTGCGGCAATTGCTGAAAATAATTTATCAGTTATTAATACCGGAAGTGAGGAGGAGTTCATTACAGAGCACTATTGGGGCTACACTAAAATAAACGAATCTAAAACTTCTGAATACCAAGTTGAACACCCAAAATGGGAAGTTTATCCAGTAATTGACTTTAGTATTGATGTTGATTTTGCTGAGGTTTATGGATCAGACTTTGACTTTCTTTCAATTGAAAAACCCAAATCTGTTTTGCTCGCTTAAGGTTCTGAAATAAAAGTCTTCGAAGGTTCAGAAATTTTTTGAAAGCAATTCCGGCTAAAAAATAATAAAATTAATTTTACTTTAGTTCTTCTATTTTTACTCTTGCGTCCATTTCCAACATCGCTGCTATCGCAAGCTGAGAGTAAGCTTGTGAAGAATTTCTGAAGGCCTTAGCTTGAGTTTGCCAAAGTTTTTTCAATAGTCCCATTCCCGGCTCCCTCGTTCCGCAGGCCTCAATTGCAGGCCTCACGTTTCCAATACCGGCATGGTAGGCATGCATTACCAAACACCTAAACCATAAGTCTTTCTCGTTATATGGTATCGAAAGTGTATCCAATGTTTCTTTGATTTTTGGTATACAAATTTCTTTTATAACCTTGCTTGCACAATAAGCACTTCTAGCAAGGTCAGCACGCTCATCTCTTTTACGGCTAACAATTAAACCAAACTTTTTAGCAACAAAAGGCATTAACTGAAACGGGCCGTAGGCACCAACACTAGACTTTTGAAGTTTATTAGGAGATTCTATTAATAAAATTGCCTGAGCATACCATGGATCTGTTTCATTATCCTGAAATATTTTTATTGCCTCATGAATACTTGGGTAAACTTTATTGAAATCGTAAAAATAATTTTTACCTGCCGTGAAAAAAAGTTTGACGCTGTCCGGCACACAATAAATAGTTTTAATAGATGATTTTATTTCCTCTTTACAATCTTCGGAGTTTTTATCCCAGCTCTTTGAGTCTAATTTTAATAATACAATCCTTGAGTTAGCTACGCTTATCAAACCAGTATCCTTTGGCAAGTTCATTATTTTCCTCCAGAATTTTATCTGAGAAAAAGTATCGCAACGTAAATCGTAAATCTGCTTATCATGAATATAAAATTTTTTTTCTTTTGTAATAGTGTCTTTCAACTGTATTACATCAGGGTTGGAATTTTTTTTTGTGGTTGAAGAAATTTCTTTGTCGGCATATGAAAAATTCTTAAGCCCTATTAAGGACAATATACCTGCCAAAACAGTAAACAAGAATATATTTCGTTTTAATTGCATTAACTAGAATAAAGCAACAGGACCTTAAATATACAAACTTTTAGTTTTATTTTGTCAATATGATTTTAGTAGTGGAGGCAGGCTCATTTCCTGAATCTACGAGAACAATATAGGTTCCTGTTTCAATTTGATGCACGTCAATTTTTGTTACTTTTCCTTGAGTAACACCCGTTAAAATTCTTCTTCCCGATAGATCAGATAATTCATACCTATATGATATGTCCGAATCAGTTGAAATGAAAAAAGACTCCTGATTTGCCGGATTCGGATAAACCCTTATTTTTTTCTTTGATAAAGAATTTTTTATTCCGGAAAACAGTGAGCTTACACCATTGGCGGTAGCGTATTCACCTTTCTTTAGTGTGTCAACAACAAAATACCCGAATTTCCCGGTAGTCCCTCCTAATTTTGTTTTCGCGTAATTTGAAACCTCTACCCAGTCTTCTGCGGTGTTTTTTCTATAAAGTAAAAGAACGCTGTCAGAGGTAAATTGTGTCAGGCAGGTGTCTAAGTAAGCAGTCTGCCCTGTAAGGTTTTTTCTGCCGTCGTACCAAAAAGTTGCTTTGGAGTGAAATGTTGAATCAAATATTCCGTCAATTTTCCAATAGTGCTGAGTATTTAATCTGTAATTGTTGATATTATTTTTAATGGTGTCAGGCGAAACAAAATTGTGTTCAACTCTAATCCAGGCAGAATCTGACGGTATGTTGATTATATTCAAGGATAAGTTTGCAGGATTAAAACTGTTAGATCCTGTTGTGTAGACTGTTTTATGGCAAGAAGAAGTTGCATCACTAATCTTTGAATCAACATTGATGCCGGTGAACACAGGATAAAATGGTAAGTTAAACGTAGTAATATAATTCGATCCTCCTGCAAAAACCTTCCTTATTTGATTTTGCCATAAGTTGTTTTTAAAAGTGATTTCAAGCGGAACGTTCGTATAAAAGTTTTGAGACCGTGCAAGTTTTTGCTTAATATAAACAGTAACGTTATACGTTCCGTTAGCCTGCGGAACTACGTTAGTGCTGTCGATTGAAAAATGTGGCCATCCGGGTTGCAAAATCCAGTCGCCCATAAACTGATTCATATTTACGCCGGTTGCTGCAGTGAGTATATTGCCAAACTCCAATGTATTTAAGTTTTTAAATCCTTTTTGTTGTTGCACGGCTTTCATCCCTAATTTAAAAAGGGAGTCACCTAAATAAGCTCTTGCATTGTGCATCATGTCTGCTCCTTTCCGGTACACGTGATCTCCATAGGTATAAATGTGAGGAACACCACTTACGTTTAGAGAGCCTTCTCTTAAATGTGCGAAATGAACCATGTCCTCATGATTTGTTTTAATTGCGTTGATGTAACTTTGCCAGCCGTAAACAAAATCTCGAAAGAGATATTCGGAGTAGGAAGCAATGCCTTCGTTCAACCACATGTCACCTGCTGTTTCGCAGGTGGTATGATCTCCCCACCAGTGATGAGAAAGTTCATGCGCCATCAAATCCGCTTCATAGGTTAATGAACCATTTGCAGTAGCTCGGGGATAAGCAATATTTGTTGCATGCTCCATTGCTCCACTATTAAATGGAACCAGACAATAACCGACACGATTCCATACGTAAGGGCCGTACCAATCTTCAAAGCCGGATAACGCATCCTGAAGGTGGATAAAAGAATTTTTCAGGTTAGTTGTGTCTGCGGGTAAGGCTGCAAGAATAATAGGAATGTTACCATTAATTCCGTTATACTGCTGACTCACGTGAGTATAATTAGCGACACTAATGCTGGCAAGATAAGATGGAATTTCCTCATTCATTACCCATGTTCTCGTTCTTAAACCCATTGCATCGGTTGTGTCTTTAGATAGGGCACCGTTGCAATAAGCAATCTTACCAGCATTTGTTGAAATATGAAAAGTGTATTTCGCTCTTTCAGAAAAGTTATCGAAACATGGGTGCCACACTCTACCGTAAACGTGTGGGCTTGCATCAAAACCAACTCCAAGATTATACATGTATCCACTCTGTTTGTACCAGCCACCCCAGCCAGAAGCATCTTTTACCGGCTTGCCGTGATAATAAATATATACGTTAAGCGTATCTACTATGTTATATGTATTGCCTAGAAATATATTTAAAAGCGTATCATTATAAGAATAATTTAAAATAGAATTATTTAATTTAATCGAATCAATTTTCATTTTCAACAAATCAAGACAGAGGTAATTTAGTCCGTTTAATTTTGGATTGAACTTCACCATTGTATAACCGCGAATGGTGTCTGTTGTAAAGTCGGTTAGATTAAGAGTAACGTCGTATAATAGTACATCTGCTGTATCACTTCTAAGATTTTCCTGGGCTGTTGTAAATGTTGTTGTCGAAAAACTTGATTTACTGATCTGGCAATTATTATTTTTTTGGGAGATGCAAAAAAAAGGTATTAGTAAAATCAAAAAGTATTTTCTCATAAATTATTTTATTCCTTCACCTAAAATTAATGGAAATATTCCGGCACTTCAATAAAATCCGGCGTAAAAAACTATTTTTTGTTTGCTTCCGAAGGAATTAACTCTGAAAAAACGGTTACGTCTACAGATTCAGCTATTTTTTTTGTTACAATAGTAGGTACTTTTATTCCGTAGTCTGCTACTTTAACAGGGAATTTGGCATCAAGAGTTATTTTACCATTAGAAACTGTAATTTTCCCTTTTACGTCCACATCTTTTGTAACACCATGTATTGTTAGTTTTCCTTTGGCAGTAACAGGTGTAACACCATTGGCTAAATAGTTTACTGATCCAATAATTTTACCCGAAAAAGATGATGTTGGATATTTTTCCGACTCCATATAATTTTCATTAAAATGTTCCTGCATCAGCGGCCTTTCAAATGTAAATCCAAGATTTTTTGCCTGCATCTGAATTGCCCCTGTAGAAGGTTTTATTACAACCACAACTTGTTTGTTTTTTGCCGAAATATCTTCTAATGGTGTGGTGGAAAAAAACGACAAGGTGCTTTCTTTTCCTTTTAAGAGATCCTGCCCTTTAAAAATAAAACCTGAGAAGATGAATAAAAGACTTAAAGTAATGTTTTTCATTTTGTTTTTTAATTAAATATATATCCAAAATTAAGCCATATTTTGATTCTTTTGTATGATTTAAAGTAATTTCAATAACCAACTGTTTTTGTAGAGTAATTTAAAATGATAAATAACTTAAAACTCAAACAAAACAACTTTTGATAGATTAATTTTAACTCATTAAACTTGCACATGAAGAATACCATAAGCAAGAATATAGAAGCATTTGAAAAAGAAGACTTCATCGCCCAATTGAAACAAAGGTTTATGACCTATATACAACGCCACCCTAAAATTAAATGGGAGAACGTAGAAAATAGATTAAGAAAAAATCCTGAAAAACTTAAAGTGATTTTTAAAATGGAATCGACTGGTGGTGAGCCAGATGTTATAGGGCAAGATATAAAGTCAGGTGAAATAATTTTCTGCGATTGCTCTGAAGAAAGTCCTTTAGGAAGAAGATCACTGTGTTATGACGTGGCGGCGTTAGATTCACGTAAGGAAAATAAACCGGCAGGAAATGCAGAAGATTTTGCCAAAGAAATAGGAATAACCCTTTTAACGGAATCAGAATATTTTCAATTGCAAGAATTGGGCGAGTTTGATTTGAAAACCTCAAGTTGGCTTAAAACTCCTGATAAAATACGAAATAAGGGGGGTGCAATTTTTGGTGATTTTCGTTTTGGAAGAGTTTTTATTTATCACAATGGCGCTTCATCATATTATGCCGCGAGAGGCTTTAGGGGACTAATAAGTGTGTGATATTTTTATTGCCACTGTTTAATTATAGTTTCTAGTTCCGCTTTTTTCTTTGTTCCAATCAGCAGCTTTTTCCCATCATTGAAAATAATTTGTAATCCAATTTTTCCAGAAATATTATAAGCTCTGTTATTTGATGATCCTTTTATTCCCCAGCCTCCATATTCCTGTATTGGTTTGTATTCTCGGACAAAAATGGTTTTGACCTCTGATCTGTAAATTTTTCTAGGTTTTAACAACAAGGGAAAAAATCGTACAACAATTAAATCTTTTTCAAGATGTGTTTCGAGCTTAACTAGAAAAAACAAAACTGTTATTGAAACATTCACCGCGGCAGTAACAATTAAAGACCAATCCTCCATGGGCTTATCGCCGAGCGGCTTTTTCAGAACAAACTGCCAAAAAAGAGAAATGAAGAAAAAACCATTTAGGCCAAGCACAATGGCAATCAACCACCACTGATTGAATCTTTGTTTTTCGTGAAAAATAATTTGTTTGTTCAATTGAGGGTATGTTATTCGCCAATTGAAATTCTCTTTATGTGCTTCTTATCTTCACCAATAACTTCCAATAAGTAATTTCCTTTGCAAACCGGGAGATGCAATTTAATTTCAGTTTGCTTCTCATTTTTAATCTCTCCAGAAAAAACTTCTTTTCCATCAGTTGAGTAAACTTTAAAGTAATTAATTTTTTCAGGACTTAAAATTGTAATATCTCCATTTGATGAAGGGATAGGAAAAACTTTTATGTCGGATTCTGCTTCCGAAATGTTTTGCGAGCTTAGTGTTGATCCAAAACCAACCCACACCACATTGTTTAGTGTTCCGCTATTAGGAATTGCTAAAGTGTCTGTTTGCTGGTTGTAAAAAAGATCTGCAGGCGATGAAAGTCCTGTTACAACAGTAGTAGGGCCTGTAGTAAAATTATTTGAAAACTTACGAATGGTATTGTTGCCCCAAGTACTTACATAATAATTCCCATAAGCATCTGCAGCAATTCCATCTATATTACTAAGTGCGGTGGTTACAAGGGTGGTTACAGAAGAGTCGGAGAGGGCCACTTGCTGAATGGGGGCACTGGTGCCCCAGTTTACAAAGACTAGCCGCTGGTTTGCGCCCTCATAAATTATTCCGTTGGGACTTTTTGTTAAGCCTGTAACATAAACATTAAAAGCGGAAGTGTTTACATCTACTCTGTAAATTTTCTTAGCGGAAAAATCAGTAACAAAAAGATTGCTTACGCCATCTGAGCATATTCCGTTTAGAAAGGTTGCGTTGAGGTTTAAGTTAAAAACTTGTGCGCCCGAAGTTAAGTCAAACCCTCTTATTTTTCCTCCGCCATAACAGCAATAAAGAGTGTTACCAAGAATTTCTATACCATATGGTCCGCTTGTCATTCCGCTCACAAAAGGTGTGAAATTTCCATTCATATCTCTGGCAATAACAGTACCGTTATTTTTATTTCCAATTAGCCATCTGTTGTTTGCAAAATCAAACTCAACACTTTCAGGACCGTTATAGGATTGCGAGAAAATGGAAGTGAACAATAAAAGGTGGACAACGGCGAGTATATTTTTCATAAATTTTAATTAATATCAAATATAAACAATGATCAAAGAACTGACAATTTTTTTGTGTTTGAACTTAAGAGAGCTAAGCTTTTATTAATTTTATACAAATTATGTCAAGCGCTTCATTAGGTTCGAATAAAAAGCTAAACGAGTTACTTTTTCTTGTAAATAAGGCAATAGTTCAAGATGTCTTAACTCAAGATCTTCTTGGGATATTTAGCGACTTTCTAAAGGATAATTTACAAATTAGTAAGGCCGCTTTGGTATCTTTTAACCAAGAGGAAAAAGTGCTTTTCAATTTTGGCGATATAGAAATAACTGAATCTGAATTATTAGACACGTTTCATCCTGAAAACATGAGCTGGGCTGAAAATGCAGGGCATAAAAAAAGCATTAAGGTTCCGTTATATTATGGCAACAAAGTTCTGGCGAATCTATTCTTAGTGGGGGCTCCTGAAGCATACGCGGAAAAGGAGAGTCTTGTTTTTCTTCAGACAACAGCATCATTGATGATGACTGCTATTGAAAATAAAAAATGGTATCAAGAATTTAAACGCAAAACGGAGTTGAACAAAGAGTTAGAGCTTGCATTCAATGTGCAGAAAATGTTGATTCCAAAGAACCTTCCAAATAATCATAAGATACAGGCGAGTGCATATTTTCTTCCTCAGCAACATTTAAGCGGAGACTACTACGATTTCGTACAAATTAGTGATGATGAAATTTCATTCTGCATGGCAGACGTGACGGGAAAGGGAATTCCTGCCGCGCTTCTAATGAGTAATTTTCAGGCCAACTGGAGAACATTATTAGGATATTTTCCTAATATGATGGAACTTGTAAAAGAGCTGAATATAAGGGTAAATTCAGCCTCTATGGGCGAAAAGTTCATTACCTGTTTTATCGGAAAGTATAGTTTTTCCACTCGGATTTTAAGTTATGTAAACGCAGGTCATACCGCACCTGTTTTGTTTGGCGGAGATAACCCTTTATTGTTACAGGTTGGATGTAGTGGATTAGGAATGTTGGATGCGCTTACAGGTATAAGGCAAGGATACTTGACAATACCCAAGAATTCATTTTTATTATGTTACACAGATGGGTTGGTTGAACTTGAAAACGAGGATAGAAAACAATTTGGAGTTGAAAAGTTGATAGCGCTTATCAGAAGCATAAAACATGAGCCGACTGAAACGATAAACAACATTATATTAAGCGAATTAAAAAGACACAAGGGTGAGGCAAAGTTTAATGATGATGTAGCTCTGCTGAGTTTAAAATTCATTTAAGGCCTATCCTAAAATTCAGCCTTAATATAAAAATCCTCTGAAACGAGTTGCTCAAGCGTATATCTTTTGCCCTTATAAACAGCCGTAATCCAAGCATCTCTTTGTCCCTTAGAAATAATTTTGCTTAAAAGAACGTTACAATCATCAAGTTTTTCAAATGCTCCCATTGTAAACCTTGTAATACCATCTTCCAGCTTGTTTTGCTCAGGTGTTCCAAATTCACTCAAGTGTTTCCACTTGTAATTTTCAGGCTTTCGGTATGCCGCAATTTGAACTTTGTATGTTATGTTGCCCGGTTTAATTTCTCTGATGAGTTCAAGCAGGCGCAAATAATTCGCTTTTAAACTTAGACTTTTTCCTTTCAGCTCTGAAAAGTCTTTGTTTATTTTTTCTCGTGAATCATTACTTACAATTTTTCCTGCGCTAAGCTTTAATATTTCGTTAAAACTTCGGGTTTGTTTGTTTCCTGAAAGCAATAGCGATCCTGAAGCCTCACCGTTGTTTGCTGTTATTTTATAAGTTCTATTCAAGAATAAATTAATATCATTTATTTTTCCTGAAGAGTCACAGGAGTATTTTTTTGTTTCCATCGAATCTTGAATTAAAACTGTTGAAAATCCAGCAGGTTTTCCATTTTCATAAATGACGCTCAGATTAAATTTGAATACATTTTCGAAAAATTTTGATGAGGTATCGGTAGAAGTTTTTTTAATCAATTCAACTTTTTCAAGTTGTGTTTCTTGACCAAATCTTCTAAAGTTTTTTGTACTATCAAAATTTACAGATTGCCTTTTAATCATTTCATTATTTTGGAAGTATTCAATCTCATAAGTTGAGTCCATTGACATTAAAGCAATAAATTCACCTTTAGAATTAGGTTTGTATTGTCCAAAGATTTTTCCTCCGGATTTTACAATTATTTTCAGCGAATCTTTGTTTTCGTTGTTTATAACAAAGCCGCCGCGCGCATAAATTCTGTCTTTCCTGTTTAATTCCTCCAGTGATACAACATAAATATCACTTTCACCTTTTGCAAGTGAGTCCTCGTGCGAAGACGAATAATATCCTCTTTTACCGTCATTAGAAACGAAATAAAACAAATCGTCTTCAGTGGTATTTATCGGGTAAGGAAGAGAAAAAATTTCGCCAAACTCTTCTTTGTCATTCATTTCTGCGACCATAATATCAAAACCACCCATTGATTTATGTCCGTTGGAGCTGAAATAAAAATCTTTACCATTACTGTGAAGAAACGGGCTTTCTTCGTCATATTTTGTGTTAATCGAGGGTCCAAGGTTTACAGGCTTTGACCATTCGCCGTTTGGAAGTTTTCGACATTTATAAATATCACGGCCGCCATATCCTCCGGGTCTATCACTTATAAAAAACAAGAGTTCATTATCCGCTGAGATACAAGCACTGGGCTCCCAAAATTTCGAATTAATTTCTTTATTGAATTTTTTAAGTTCGCCCCATTCGTTTCCAATCTTGGTTGAGAAATAAAGATTGCCGTCTCCGTCGTCGTCTCGATAAACAATAAGTGTATTTCCATCATTGCTTAGACTAACTGATGCGTCATGCCCTTTGGAATTAATGTTTAGGCCAATTGACTTAGCCTTAGACCACTCTCCATTTTCAAGCTTGGTACTTACGAACACATCCTCAAAAAATTTACCGGATTCGGTTCGCAGCCCTTCCTCGGCCCCATAAGAATGTTCACCCTTGTAAGTAAAAATCAAAGTTTTTTCATTACCATCGCATATTGGGGAGTATTCCGAAAATTGAGAGTTAACACTGTCGCCTAGATTTTTTATGTTGATTTTTACAGGCAATGCCTCTTTTTCCTCTGCATACTCTACCATTTTTTCAAAATGTGACAATAATTCAAACTCTTCACCGGTTTTTTTATTGCTGAAAAAACTTTCGTATTGCTTGAACATTTTTTTTGATTCATCCAGCCTGTTCAAAGTGTGTAAAAGTTCCGCATAATAAAAATAGGCATAGTATGGAGCATGTTTAAAAAGCGGGTTGTCTTCTTTGTACTTTTTGCTTACATCATTTACAGCCTTTAATAAATACTTTTCACCCCAATGTTTTCTCCCAGGAATTTCCGAATAGCAGAATCCTATCTTGAAATTGATATTTGCATTGGACGAGTCAATTTCGTAAGCCTTTAAAAAAGAGCCAAGAGCAGAAACGTAATTTTCACTAACAAGAAATGAGTTACCTTCTTTAAAATACTTTGAATAAAGTTTTTTCTGACCGGAGGCAAGAAATGCCGAAAAGTAAACAAGTATAAATAATAATTTTTTCACTCTTAAAATACAAATATAGCTATGGAAACGCAATATTCTATTATTGGCATAATAGGATTACGGGTAATTACTTAATTAAGATAATGACGCTGATATTAACTCGCCTATTTCTTTGTCTTCCCGCGGCGGTCAAATTATCTACGGCAGGTTTGGTGTTTCCGAACCACTCCACAATAAATCTTTCTTTACTGATGCCTTTTTTTATGAGATATTTCATCACTGATTTCGCACGCTTTTCTGATAACTTCATGTTGTCTTCTGCCGTTCCCTCATTATCCGTGTGGCCCGAAAGTCGGATCTTCCAGTCTTTTTTATGAGTTTTTAAAATCACAGCAAGCTCATCAAGGTAACTAAAAGACGATGACAAAATTTCATCTTTCCCGGTTGTAAATTCTAAGTGAGAAAATGCTTCTTCAATTATATTTTTTTCCGTCTCTTTTATAAAAGGACACCCTTTGTTTTCCTTAGGCCCCGCGATATCTGGGCACTCATCTTCCTTGTCTTTTAGGCCATCTAAGTCGGAGTCCGGCCAAGGACAACCCTTATTTTCAATAGGCCCCGCAACTTCAGGGCATATATCTAAATTATCTTGAAGGCCATCCTTGTCGGTATCTTTGTTGTTCTCTGAGGTAAGTTTAATAGTTTTGACTTTTGATAAAAAAATCTCGTTGCCCGCATTAAAAACCGTATCAGGCGCAGAGTAATTGATATTCTCTTTATAAAGTGTGTCGTTTTTGTTGAAGTATGTTATTTGATAAAGTGAATCTAAAGGTAAAAAAGCAACAAACTCTCCTTTGTTATTTGGAGCATATTTTCCGAATTCAGTCTTTTTTGTAGGGTCAGTTATCAATATGGATAATTCCGGAAAGTTTGACTTGCCTTCACTTAAATCGAAACCTCCTCTTACGTAATAACTGCCACCCCTACTGAATTCATCCATTGAAAAAACATAAATATCATTATCCCCTTTACTTATTGTGTCATAGTGCGAACTCGAATAATATGCCCTCCTACCATCAGGCGAAACAAAATAAAACAAATCATCTCCTGTGGTGTTGATCGGGTATGGAAAATAAAAAATGTCTCCGAAATCTTCATTTTCTAAAAACTCACAGCGCATGATATCAAATCCGCCCATAGTTTTGTGACCATTTGAGCTGAAAAAAAAGTCCTTTCCATTCGCATGCATAAAAGGACTGTCTTCATCATATCTTGTGTTTATTTTTGGACCAAGATTGATAGGAAGAGACCATTTTCCGTTAGGAAGTTTTCTCGATTTGTATATGTCACGACCACCGTATCCTCCCGGTCTGTCGCTTACAAAAAACAAGGTATTCATGTCAGGCGAGAGACACGCGCTGGGTTCCCAAAATTTTGAATTTATCTCAGGGCCAAACTTTTTTGGGGTATTCCAATTATCTCCGTTTCTTTCGCAATAATAAAGATTACCGTCTCCTTCATCGTCCCTGTAAATAATTAGAACGTTACCATCATAGGATAAGCTTACGGAAGCATCGTGTGAGTTGGTATTTATTTGAGTAACGGGACTTGCTTTTGACCATTTGCCGTTAGGCAGTCGGGTACTCATAAATATATCCTCAAAATATTTTCCGCTCTCCGTTTTTAGACCCTCTTTCGCGCCCATGCTTTTATTTCCGCGATAGGTAAAGATCAGAGTCTTTTCTGCACCGTCGCATACAGGCGCATATTCCGCATAAGGAGAATTGATGCTATCGCCTAGGTTTGAAATATAAATTTTATAGGGTTCCGCCTCTTTCACTTTTGCAATCTCAACCATTTCTTCAAAGTGCATTAACAATTCCAGATCATCTTTTTTCCTTTTTGGGTCAAGATAATTTTCGTATATCTTGAACATCTTTTTAGAATCCTCCAATTTGTCTTCATTGTGAAGTAGTTCAGCATAGTAAAAATAGGAGAAATAGGGCGCCTTTTTAAATCGTGGGTTTGATTCTTTGTATTTTAAGGAAACATCTCCTATTGCTTTTTTAAAATATTTTTCACCCATCTCTTTGTGGTGCGGCAACTCTGCATAACAACAGCCTATCTTAAAATTAATATTTGCGTTAGTCGAATCAATTTTATATGCTTTCAGGAAACAGGTAAGCGCATCTTCATAATCTTCATTTTCCAGATAATCGTTGCCCTGCCTGAAAAATTTTACGTAATCCTTACTTTGAGAAAAAGAAAGCAAAGACAAAAAAATGAATACACTGAGAATTAAAACCCGACGCATACTAGTCTAAAGGTACTTAATAAATATCTAAGGCGCAATAGTTGTATTACTATTAATTTTCTTCATTTTTTTCTTAATCGTATCAAAATCGGAAGTGTTGTAAAAATTAACATTACAGTAATTATTTTACCAAGATGTTTTTCTGTTTCCGGATATTTTTCACCTAAAAAGTAACCTGCACCACAAATTGAACCCATCCAAGCTATAGCTCCCACAACGTTTAAAAAAGCGAATTTTTTTAAGGGCAATTTTATAGCTCCCGCCAAAATGGGCGCAAATGTTCTAATAATGGGAAAAAATCTTCCTATAATAAGAGCCTTGCTCCCATGTTTATCATAAAAATCTTTTGTGGAGATAAGATAGCGCTTCTTAAAAATCAGGTTATCATCTTTAGTGAATAGTTTTTCTCCGCTTTTTAAGCCGAAAAAATATCCGAAAAAGTTGCCAACAACTGCCGCTGTGGTCATGTATAGAAATAAAAGAAAAAATGGTGTATGGCTTAAATATTGTGGTTTAACCGAACAGAAAAGCCCTGAGATAAAAACCAATGAATCACCCGGCAGAAAAAAACCAATCAACAGTCCTGTTTCTGCAAATATCACAATAAGCAAAAGCGCGAGCCCACCGTACTGCAATATGCTTTCTGGGTCTGTAAGTTTTTTTATAAATTCCCAGAGCTCTTGCATGCAATTAAAGAATTTAAACTTTTAGCTCCAACATTACAGGGCAATGGTCAGAGTGTTTTATATCAGGTAATATCTTTGCAGTAACAAGATCAGGCTTTAGGTTTTCGGTAGCCATGTTATAGTCAATTCTCCAGCCAAGATTTTTTGCGCGTGAATTGGCACGGTAACTCCACCAACTGTAGTGATGAGGGTCTGGATTAAAATGTCTGAAAGTGTCTATATATCCGCCTGATAAAAAGTTTTCCATCCACTCGCGTTCTTCCGGTTTAAAACCACTGGTGTTTGCATTACTTACAGGGTTGTGTATGTCTATCGGTTTATGACAGATGTTGTAATCCCCGGAAAGTACAAGATATGGTCGTTTTTTTTTCAATTCTTTAGCATAGCGCTGAAAATCTTCCAGCCACTCCATTTTAAAAGCTTGCCTTTCATCTCCGCTACTTCCACTTGGGTGATATACACTAACAACCGATAACCTCCCGAAATCTGCGCGAATGACTCTCCCTTCATCATCATATTTAGCAATTCCACATCCATGCTCCACATGATCAGGTTTCTGCTTTGAAAAAATTGCCACACCGCTATACCCTTTTTTTTGTGCAGGGTACCAATTGTGATGATAGCCCATTTCTTCAAGCTCTAAAAATCCAACTTGGTCGGGACTTGCCTTTATTTCCTGAAGACAGAGTACGTCGGGGCTTTCTGTTCTCATCCAATCTAAAAGCCCCTTGCTTATGGCAGAGCGAATACCATTTACATTATAGGTAATAATTCTCATTCTACAAATGTAAACACTTGAAGGGTATGTTTAAACTTCATTATAGTTCAATCGAAATAACTTTTATTATTTTAACTTTGTTTCATTATCAAATTTTAAGATGAAACCTTTAAAATCATTTGTAGAGGAACTAAAATGGAGAACTATGTTACATGATCTCAGTCCGGGAACAGAGGATCTGCTGAATCGCGAGATAGTTAAAGGTTATATTGGGTTTGATCCGACCGCAGACTCGTTGGGTATTGGAAACATGGTTCAGATTATGACCCTGGTTCATTTTCAGAGGTGCGGACACAAACCAATAGCGCTTGTAGGTGGGGCAACCGGTATGGTTGGAGACCCAAGCGGAAAAAGTTCAGAGCGAAATTTACTGGATGAAGAAACCTTGAGGTACAATTTGTCTTGTCAAAAGCGACAACTGGAAAAATTTTTAGATTTTAACTGCGGAGAGAACAGCGCTGAAATTGTCAACAATTATGATTGGTTCAGCGAAATGACGTTTCTAGAATTTCTTCGCGAAGTAGGTAAGCATATTACTGTTAACTACATGAAGGCTAAGGATTCTGTAAAAAACAGAATTGAGCGATCAGGAGAAGGTGGAGAAATTGAGGGAATGTCATTCACTGAATTCACATACCAGCTCGTTCAGGGCTACGATTTTTTTTGGTTGTGGAAGAATAGGGGGGTTAAACTTCAAATGGGTGGAAGCGATCAATACGGAAACATTACTACAGGTATTGAACTTATTAGAAGGAAAGCACAAGGGGAAGCTTTCACTGTTGTAACCCCGCTCATTAAAAAAGCAGATGGCAGCAAATTCGGAAAAACAGAAGGTGGTAATATCTGGCTTGACCCCAATAAAACTTCTCCTTACAAGTTTTATCAGTTTTGGCTAAATGCTTCAGATGAAGATGTAAAAAACTATTTCAGAATTTTCTCATTAAAGGGACAAGAGGAGATTTTAGCTTTGGAAAACGAACATGCGAGGGCCCCACATTTAAGGATATTGCAGAAGGAGCTAGGTAAAGAAATGACCATTCGTGTTCATTCGGAAAATGATTACAATTTGGCATTAGAGGCCACCGAAATATTATTCGGAAAAGGCACAAAAGAGGCCTTAAGCCGTCTTTCTGACGAAATGATTCTTAACGTTTTTGAAGGTGTTCCAAGATTCAACATACCATCTGAGGAACTCAGCTCAGGCATTCCGATTATTACTTTACTAGCAGAAAAAACAAACATCCTGCCATCAAAATCTGAGGCAAAAAAAATGGTTCTCGCCGGCGCTGTTTCAATAAATAAAGAAAAAATTGTTTCTGCTGATTTTTTGATCAATGAAATACAGCTCTTAAACGGAAAATATCTTTTGGCACAAAAAGGTAAAAAGGATTATTTCCTTATCGTTAAGTCATAATGGCACAAAAAGGATGTAGGACTGATTATTGACATCAGTTTTATGGCTGATAAGCCCTTTAATTTGCGTATCTTAGCGCCTATTTTAAAATTGAATAATTAAAAATATGTTCGGACTGCTACAAAAACTTTTCGGAACAAAATCTGAAAAAGATATCAAGTCAATTCAACCAATGGTTGATAAAGTACACAATGCATACAAAGAGATCGGCAAACTTACAAACGAAGAACTGCGTGCAAGAACTCTGTTGTTAAGGAAAAAAATTCAGGATTATATTGCTGATGACAATCAGAAAGTAGCTGAAATTAAATCCAAAATAGAGTCGAATCCTGAAATGAATGTGGAGGATAAGGAACAACTTTATAAGGAAATTGACGAAATTGAAAAGGAGTCATTGAAAAAAATTGAAGTTGTACTAAACGAAATTTTACCTGAGGCTTTTGCAATTGTAAAAGATACCGGCAGAAGATGGAAAGAAAAAGGGGAGATTAGGGTTAAATCAGACGAAATTGATGCCAACTACTTAAGTAGACATCCAGGTTGCAAGAATGTTACGATTGAGGATGGTGTTGCAATATGGAAAAATAAATGGATGGCCGCAGGAACAGAAATATCCTGGGAAATGGTGCACTATGATGTGCAGTTAATCGGTGGGGTTGTATTGCATTCCGGAAAAATTGCGGAGATGACTACGGGAGAAGGTAAAACGTTAGTGGCTACATTGCCTATTTTTCTTAATGCGCTTGCAGGAAAAGGCGTTCACGTAGTAACGGTTAACAACTACCTAAGCCGAAGGGATTCCGAATGGAACGGTCCGCTTTTCGAATTCCATGGACTTACTGTTGACTGCATCGACCTACATGAACCAAATTCTGAAGAGAGAAGAAATGCATATTACTCAGATATTACATACGGAACCAATAACGAATTTGGTTTTGATTATCTGCGCGACAACATGACCCGTTCACCTGAAGAACTTGTACAAAGGAAACATCATTTTGCAATTGTGGATGAGGTGGATTCTGTTTTAATTGATGATGCCCGTACTCCGCTTATTATTTCCGGCCCAACTCCTAAAGGAGACAAGCACGAATTCAACGAATTAAAACCAAGAATTGAAAAACTTGTAAACACTCAAAAAAATTACATCAACACTTGCATTACAGAGGCCAAAAAACTATTTGGCACTAATGATAAAGAAGCAGGTGTTCCTTTGTTACGCGCTTATAGAGGTTTGCCAAAAAATAATGCATTAATAAAATTCTTAAGTGAAACCGGTGTACGCGCTTTACTGCAAAAGACAGAAAATTTTTACATGGCAGACCAAAATAAGGAGATGCATAAAATTGATCAGGAGTTGTATTTTGTTATTGATGAAAAAAACAATTCAGTTGAATTAACTGAAAAAGGTATCGATCTCATCACCACATCTTCTGAAGACAATAAGTTTTTCGTTCTGCCTAACGTTGGAGATGAAATTGCAAAGATCGAGTCGCTGAATGAGGATTCTAAAAAGAAATTAGAATTGAAAGAGGCACTCATGCTGGAGTTTTCTGTAAAGAGCGAAAGAGTGCATACCATTCAGCAATTGTTGAAAGCATATACTTTGTTTGAGCGCGATGTTGAATATGTAATTGATGAAGGCAAGGTTAAAATTGTGGATGAGCAAACAGGCCGTATTATGGAAGGACGTCGCTACAGCGATGGATTGCATCAAGCCATTGAAGCGAAAGAAAATGTAAAAATTGAAGCTGCAACCCAAACTTATGCAACAATAACACTACAGAATTATTTCAGAATGTACCACAAGCTCGCAGGCATGACAGGAACTGCGGAAACTGAAGCGCAGGAATTGTGGGATATTTATAAATTGGATGTTGTAATCATTCCGACTAATCGTCCAATTGTGAGAAAGGATGAGCAAGATCTTGTATATAAAACAAAAAGAGAAAAATATAATGCAGTAATTGAGGAAGTTGATAAGCTGGTTAAGGCAGGAAGGCCTGTGCTTGTTGGTACAACATCAGTGGAGATCTCCGAATTGCTTAGCAGAATGTTGAAACTTCGTCAGATCAAACATAACGTGCTCAACGCAAAATTGCATCAGAAAGAAGCGGATATTGTTGCGGAAGCAGGTAAAGCAGGAACGGTAACAATTGCCACCAACATGGCAGGTCGTGGAACTGACATTAAACTTGGTCCGGGAGTAAAAGAAGCGGGTGGTTTAGCAATTATTGGAACAGAGCGTCACGAGTCAAGACGCGTTGACAGACAGTTGCGCGGTCGTGCCGGTCGTCAGGGTGATCCTGGGTCTTCTCAGTTTTTTGTTTCATTGGAAGATAACCTTATGCGACTCTTCGGTTCCGAGCGAATTGCAAAAATGATGGATAGAATGGGACTTGAAGAAGGCGAGGTAATTCAGCACAACATGATTACCAAGTCTATTGAACGCGCACAAAAGAAAGTAGAAGAGAACAATTTTGGAATTAGGAAGCGATTGATTGAATACGATGACGTTATGAACGCCCAGCGTGATGTGATTTACAGAAGAAGAAGAAATGCCTTATATGGAGAACGTTTGAGTATTGATATTGCGAACATGATGACTGATGTTATTGAAGTTTGTCTTGAGGATTTTCTTCAGCACAGGGAATTTGATACATTTAACCTGGAGCTTATTAAAGTTTTCTCTATAGAGTCTCCTGTATCAGAAAAAGAAATTTTGGAAAGACCAAAGGATGAAATAATGTCAAGACTTTTTGATGCGGCAATGCTTCACTACAAGGAAAAAAATGATTCTATTGCCACTAGGGTAATGCCTGTAATCAAACAAGTTTACGAAAATCAAGGACAGCAATTTGAAAACATTGTAACCCCTTTTACTGATGGAATACATAATGTTCAGGTTTTAGCCAACCTCAAGAAATGTTATGAGACTTCAGGACGTGAAATGGTTTTAAGTTTTGAGAAAGGAATTACATTGTCATTAATTGATGATGCCTGGAAGGAGCATTTGCGTGAATTAGATGATTTGAAACAATCTGTTCAAAATGCAACTCTTGAACAAAAAGATCCTCTTGTAATTTACAAGTTGGAATCGTTTAATTTGTTTCAGGAAATGATAACCAAAACAGGAAAGGAAACATTATCATTCCTTGTAAAAGGAAATTTACCACAAGAAAATGGTCAGCAAGGGCAAATGCAACAGGCAAGATTCCAGCAGCAAGTTCAGAAGCCGAAAGAAAAATTAGTGGAAAGCAGATCTGAAGTTGGGGACTCTAACCAAAAGACCGATCAAAATCAACAACCGTCTAAACCCAAGCAACAACCTGTTCGTGCCGAACAGAAAATAGGCAGAAACGACCCTTGTCCTTGTGGTAGCGGTAAAAAGTATAAACAATGCCACGGGCAATGAAGCTATTTAGTTAAATAACTTTTTTCCATTTAAATTTTCAAACTTTTTGTTTTAAAAAAGTTTTAGAACCTGTAGAAGCATAAATAAAAAAAGCCCTTTTTAAGGGCTTTTTTTATATTAGAATATGTAAAACTAAAACTGGGAAACATCATGTTCCTGAACGCCATTTTCTGACTGGGTAGAATTTGCCTGATCCATGGAGCTTGCAATTGCTGCAGCCGCGTTGTTTTGATGTTGATTATCTCTTTTTGTTAAAACTAAAAAATGCTCACCAACCACTTCCGTTGTTTGCCTCTTGTGGCCTTCTTTATCCTGCCACTGACGAGTCTGAAGTTTTCCTTCAAGATAAACCTGTAGGCCTTTTTTTAATAATTTATTAGCGCTTTCTGCAAGACTTCTCCAGAAAACTATGTTGTGCCATTCAGTGTGCTCAATTCGATTTCCGTCTTTATCTCTGAAAGACTCAGTTGTAGCGAGCGAAAAATTTACTCTGGCAACATTCCCTTCAAGATAGCGCATTTCAGGGTCTTTCCCAAGGTTGCCAATTAAAATGACTTTGTTAATTCCGGCCATTGTTTTAAAAATTAATTGTTGTTATTTGAAATAAAATTAAGTTCACAAATATAGTCGTTAATCGAATGATAAAGTTTTATTTTTGCTATTATTAAAATAATTGGAGATTAACATGATTCAAATAGCGACCAATGTTTTTTCTAACTTTGTAAAACAATAATAAAAATATGCCTGCAGATAATTTTCAATATCACGACTACTTTTTGGTAGATGAACTTCTCACCGATGAACATAAACTCATTCGTGAAACTACCCGCGCATGGGTTAAAAAGGAAGTTACACCCATTGTAGAAGAATATGCACAGCGTGCGGAATTTCCAAAACAGTGGATAAAAGGGCTTGCTGAAATTGGAGCATTTGGCCCATATATTCCTGCTGAATATGGGGGCCCGGGATTAGATCAAATTTCGTATGGTTTAATTATGATGGAACTTGAGAGAGGAGATAGCGGTTTGCGCTCAACTGCTTCTGTACAGAGTTCGCTTGTGATGTATCCGATTTATGCATTTGGAAATGAAGAGCAGAAAAAGAAATATCTGCCGAAGCTTGCAACTGGTGAATTGATGGGTTGTTTCGGGCTAACTGAACCCGACTACGGAAGTAACCCGAGCGGAATGATTACTAATTACAAAGACAAAGGTGATCATGTGTTATTGAATGGTGCGAAGATGTGGATTAGCAATGCCCCATTTGCGGATATTGCAGTAGTTTGGGCAAAAGATGACAACGGAGAAATTAGAGGGGTAATTGTGGAGAGAGGAATGCAAGGCTTCACTACGCCTGAAACACATGGAAAATGGAGTCTTAGAGCAAGCGCAACAGGTGAGTTGGTTTTTGATAACGTGAAAGTTCCTAAAGAAAATATTTTACCAAATGTTAAAGGTTTGAAGGGGCCATTGAGTTGTTTGAATAGCGCTCGTTACGGTATTTCTTGGGGGGTTATTGGCGCCGCTCTTGATTGCTACGACAGCGCGCTTCGTTACTCCAAAGAAAGAATTCAGTTTGGTAAACCTATTGGAGCATTTCAGTTGACACAGAAAAAACTTGCTGAGATGATCACTGAAATCACCAAGGCACAGTTAATGTGTTGGAGGCTTGGATCACTAAAGAACGAAAACCGCGCAACGCCACAGCAGATTTCTATGGCAAAAAGAAACAATGTTAACATGGCCTTACAAATTGCTCGCGAAGCACGTCAGATACATGGAGGAATGGGCATAACGGGTGAATATCCGATTATGCGACACATGATGAATTTAGAGTCAGTTGTAACATACGAAGGAACCCACGATATACATTTACTTATTACAGGAATGGATGTTACAGGGTTTAATGCTTTCATGTAAAAGGGAGCTTTATAATTTCTTGTGGGTAAATTGTTTTTTTATTAAAGCTATCGCTGTAATAAAAGTCTGATGAATAAACTCCTTGCTATTTACTCATTATTATTTCTAATCAACCCCATTGGGTTTTCATTCAAGATTCTAAGTATTCCTGATAAAAACCCTCAAACCATCAATCAAAAAATTAATTTCCGATCGGAGGATTTAATGGAAAATATAATTTTCAGTTTGAAAAAAACTAAAACCGACTTGTCATTTTCCCTACATAGCAAAAACAACAATAACGTTAATTTATTGACACAAACAAAAGAGGCAAACTGCATAGGGTATTCCAACTACTATAATGCGGTTCTGAAGAAATGTTTGACTCAAAATAAAATCAATAATATTCAGATTTACAGGGCTAGGGCACTCGTTTATTGTGCCGGGATTAATATGCACATGTTTTCAAATAACCCATCTTTTCGTGACCATGACATTTCTTTGATTAAAAATTTAAAGACCAATGAGGTTTATTATGTTGATTCAAGCTTGTCGGAAGTTTTCGGAGATATTATCGTGAAAAAATAAAAATGTAATTAAGCCAAATTTATATTTTATAAATTAAGTTTGAAAAAATCAAAAAAATAAAATTATCAACCGCTCTTCTTTAGCACAAAACGGTTTTTTTAAAAATGATAATTTTGTAACATGCATGAAAAACAATTTAAAGGAAAAGAGGGTGAATCCGTTGCGGAGCAAGTGCTTTTAGCAAAGGGGTTAAAAATTCTTCATCGTAACTGGAGGGCGGGAAAAAATGAAGTGGATATTATAGCCAGGCACAATGATCTAATTGTTTTTGTCGAAGTTAAAACCAGAGCAACGCGACATTTCGGTAATCCTTCAGAAATGGTAAGCAGGAAACAAAGAAACAACATATTGAAGGCCGCAAATCAGTTTTCTTTAGAAGGGCAATCCGAAAGTATTTCCATGAGGTTTGATATCATTTCTGTTCTGCATACAGGCCAGGAAGTTGAAGCGGAACATATTGAAGACGCCTTTTATCCGGAAGCAAATCAATTAAAAAATATTTTGTGTTAAAACTTCATCCTTTGCTCGCCAAAGCAGTTGTAGAAAATTTAAATGCGATTTTTTTTGACAATAAATATGCAGACAAGGTAATTGCGATGTCTTTGAAAAAAAATTCTAAATGGGGATCAAGAGACAGGAAGTTTGTTGCGGAAACAACTTATGAGATTGTAAGGAATTATCGATTGTTTCATGCAGGAGCTGAGACTAAGAATCCCTGGCCGCTGTTGGCAACATTTTTTGTTTTTAATGGAGTGGAGTTGCCGCCATGGAAGGAATTTTCAGGGCTTAATGTGAAAAGGATAAAAAACAATCTTGAAGCGGCAAAGAATACGTTTAAGCTGGTACAATCTGTTCCTGATTGGCTTGACGATCTAGGAAGGGGTGAGCTTGGTTTAAACTGGGAAAAGGAAATGTCAGCTTTAAACCAGGAGGCAAGCGTGGTTCTTAGAGTAAATACGTTGAAAGTTAGTATTAACGAACTGCGTAAACAATTGGCTTCAGCCGGAATCGAAACCGATGATGTTCTGGGCGCGCCGGAAGCATTAACTCTTCGAAAAAGACAGAATGTATTTGTTTTACCGGAATTTAAAAAGGGACTCTTCGAAATTCAGGATGTTTCTTCACAGTTGGTTGCACATTTTGTTAAGGCAAGTGAGGGACATCGTGTAATAGACGCTTGTGCAGGTGGAGGCGGAAAGTCTTTACATTTGGCAGCTATAATGAAAAACAAAGGGAAGATAATTTCGATGGATGTAAGGGAGAATAAATTAGAT
The DNA here is from genome assembly GCA_046302135.1 of Bacteroidota bacterium. Classification (GTDB taxonomy): domain Bacteria; phylum Bacteroidota; class Bacteroidia; order B-17B0; family Aurantibacillaceae; genus AM-1111. The sequence continues at coordinate 68,907 of JBKCIQ010000176.1, forward strand.
GAACTCAGAAGGCGTGCGGTACGCGCTGGGGTTTTCAATATTGAAGCGAAATTAATTACTGAGGATATTCTTCATAAACTTAAAGAAAGCGCCGACAGAGTTTTATTGGACGCGCCATGTTCCGGTCTTGGGGTTCTAAGAAGGAATCCGGATGCAAAATGGAAATTGTCTTTTGAAAAAATCAATGAAATAAAAATTATTCAGTCAAAAATTTTGTCTGATTATTCTTCAATGGTAAAACCCGGAGGTAAACTGATTTATGCTACCTGTAGTATTTTACCTTCCGAAAATTCTGAGCAAGTAAAAAAATTTCTTTTAACAAATTCAAATTTTACTATTGAAGAGGAAAAAAGCATTTTCCCATCAGAAGGTTATGATGGTTTTTATATGTGCCGCATGCACAAATCCGATTAACTATCTTTCCTTACCTATTTTAGAAAATGGTAAAGGGTTTTCTGAAATCTCTAAATGTTTTTTTCTGTTTCGGTGAATATCTATTGCCAAAAAGAGAGCTCTTTTAAAACTTTCTGTAGAAGCTATGTTCTTTCCTGCAATTTCATACGCAGTACCGTGGTCCGGTGAAGTTCGTATTATTGGAAGTCCCGCTGTAAAATTTACTCCGCTGTTGAATGAAAGCGTTTTAAATGCCACAAGTCCTTGGTCATGGTACATAGACAATACAGCATCAAATTTTAAATGATTTCCAGATCCAAAAAAACTATCAGCGGCATATGGGCCATATACCTGAATATTCTTTTCGTTTCTTGCTTTTTCAATTGCAGGATTAATGATTTCATTCTCCTCGTTGCCAAGTGTACCCATATCTCCTGCATGTGGATTTAATCCCAATACAGCAATTTTTGGTTTCTGTACAACAAAATCATGAATAAGCGTTTTGTTGAGCTGGACAATTTTATCGAATATTTTTTCTGTGTTGATATATGATGTGATTTTTGAAACCGGCACGTGCCCCGTTACAAAACCAATTTTCAATTGGTCTGAGCACATCAGCATCATAGCTCCTTTTTCAAATCCAAATTTTGAAGCCAGATATTCAGTGTGCCCGGGATATTTAAAACTATCAGACTGTATGTTATGTTTGTTTATTGGAGCTGTAACTAAGACATCAATAAATTTGTTCTTTAGAGCTTCACAGGCTTTATCAAGTGAGATGGCAGCATATTTTCCTCCGGTCGAATTCATTTTTCCAACTTCCATCGCTACTTCCTCCTCATAACACACAAAAACATTCGGTTTTTTCAGTTTTATTTGCTTGAGGTCTCTAATAGGATTAAAATTAAAGTCTTCCATTCCTAGCATCTTCCTGTAAAAACCAACAGTTTTTTGAGAGCTGAAGAGTACCGGGGTGCAGAGTTCTGATACCTGCGGCTCAATCAATGTTTTGAGTATAACCTCCAGACCAATTCCATTTATATCACCTTGACTGATGCCTATAATTAATTTATCATCCATTAGCTTTTTAATTTATTTAAACAAAGTTAAATATATATTGCCAATGTATCCGGTAAATTAACGATGCTCAATTACAAATTTTCATATTTTAGAAGATGGTGATTTTTAAATTGTATTTTTTAAATTCGAAGAAATGAATAATTACAATCTTTCTGAAAAAATAAGAAAAGCGGTTGCAGAATCCAACTCAAAAAATATCATTGGTGTATTACAGGATCTTCAAAAGGTTCAAAAATTAAAGCCAAAGGAATTCCTTTCTGTACACGATGCAATTTTGTTTTCAATAGCCTATTCTCCAAATAAAGAAACCAAAGCAATATGTGAAAAATCACTTAATCAGTTATTGTCTGAAGATAAGGGGGATAAAAACAAAATGCAGGATAGTGGGATAACCGGAACAAAACTTGTCAGTATTTTTTCCCTTGAACTGCTTTTTTGGCTAAACAATTTTTTCCCCGAAAACGTTTCATTTCATTCTTTTAATAACGAGAAACAGGATGTAGGGGAGGAGATGAAAATTTTGTTACCAAACGCAGAGTCTGAAGTTCTTACATTCGGATGGGGTAAAAACAAATTATTTCAAAAATTATGTGGAGGTAAAATTACTATAGAAAGGCTACTTAATTTGTTTTCAGGGTATCCTGATAAGAAAATATCTTCAATGCTTTTTTCAAAAGTGGGAGTTTATGTTGAGATTGATTTCGCTAAAGCAATTGTTAGTAAAAGTACGGCTAGATCCATTTCATATAATAATTTTTATCATCCGGAGATATTGAGGAAAATTGATTTAGAAAAAATTATTTCATCCAAAATCCCTAATCGACAAAAAATTTCTCAAAGAGATAAAAATACACTGGCAGAAAACGCTAGAATGATGCTTGTCTCACTTGGAAGAGAGACAGATCCGGTTACCAATTGTTCAATAGAAGAAACTGAATTTTATGTTTTGGATAGAGGATTTGCTATTTCGCTTTTTTATCTTTCTCCTGAATATCGCCTTGCATTTGATGGTTATGTTGGTTATATGATGTATAAAAACGGCTTACCGATTTCATACGGTGGGGCATGGATTTTATTTGATAAGGCGCTGATCGGAATAAATATTTTTGACGCTCACCGAGGCGGCGAGTCAGGATATCTTTTCTCTCAGTTATTGAGAGTTTATAAGCATAGGTTTAATGTCAACACCTTTTCGGTTGAACCATATCAATACGGAAAAAATAATCCTGAAGGAATTCAGTCGGGTGCTTATTGGTTTTATTACCGCTTTGGATTCAGAAGTGATGACGAAAAAATAAAAGCTATAGCTGAAGACGAAAGAATGCACATTCTTAAAGAACCAAATTACAAAACGCCTACTGAGGTGTTGAGAAAATTTACAAAAAGTAATATTACACTCAAATTGAAAAATAGCAATACCATTTTTTCTTCTCAACTGAGTTTAAAGATAACTGAGTTTGTAGCAATAAATTATTTAGGAAACAGAAAAATGGCTATTAAAGAAGGAGAAAAAAAACTCAAGCAGATTTTCGGTTTTCCGAAGAATAAACACAAAGTGCAAGAAGTATGGAAAAGTTGGTGTCTCGCAATCCTTGTTCTTGCAACATTGAAAAACCCCAGCTCGGCACAGAAAAAAATATTTCATCAATTACTTGAAGATAAATCTTTTGGAAAAGAAGTTGATTATCTTTTTAAATTAAACAAGTTGAGTTCGGTTTTCTTTTGATTTACTCCCAACTTTTCCAATTCATTTCCTCTCCGGATAAAATTGAACAGTAATTGTAGTATCTGCCTTCATCAATTTTCCCTTCTGACAATGCATTAAGAACTGCGCAAGCAGGCTCGTTGGTATGTGTGCAATTGTTGAACCTGCACTCATTGAGCAAATTTCTAAATTCAGGGAAATAATGCCCTACTTCTTCGCGTTTCATTTCAAGAACTCCAAGCTCCTTAATGCCCGGCGTATCAATAATGAATCCCCCGAAATCCAATTCAAATAACTCTGCAAACGTTGTGGTGTGTTTACCTTTATCGTGTATCTGAGAAATCTCCCCAACTCTTAAATTTAATTCAGGTTGAATAGAATTGATTAAAGTACTTTTTCCCACACCAGAGTGCCCTGATATTAAACTTGTTTTATCCTTAAATATATTTTTTATTGATTCAACACTTTTATTGTTTAATGATGAAACAGTAAAGCAAGGATAACCGAGTTTTTCATAGAGCATAATTAACTCTTGTTGAATGTTAAGCACGTCCTCACTCAGTAAATCTCTCTTATTGAAAATTAGCATTGCAGGTATCCTGTATGCTTCAGCCGTTACCAAAAAGCGATCAATAAAACCTGTCGAGGTTCTGGGTTGAAAAAGTGTAACAACAAGAATTGCCTGATCAATATTGCTGGCCAGAATGTGTGCCTGTCTAGATAAGTTTAGGCTCTTTCTGATGATATAATTCTTTCTGGGTAAGATTTGTTGAATTACACCGGAATCATGGTTTTCTTTAGAAAACTCTACCAAGTCCCCTACAGCAACAGGATTGGTGGTTCTTCTGTTATCTAATCTTAATTTACCCGCTAAACGGCATTGGAATTTTTCCGCCTCGGGAGTTCTTACCAGATACCAGCTTCCTGTAGATTTTATTACTACTCCTTTGAGCACTTAAGTGAAATCAATTTGAAGAATTTTCAGACGAGATACTTTTTGAATCAATATCAGAATTATTTAATTCTTTATTTGAATCACTAGAATTGATTTTTTCAGCATCATTGTTTTCATTAGGTTTTTTAAAAAATATACGTTGAAAAATAAATATCAATCCAACTCCTACGGAGATGCTTGCATCTGCAAAATTGAATATCGGCGAAAAAAATTCAAATGATTCACCTCCCCAAAACGGAAACCATTCAGGAAACCGACCATGCCAGAAAGGAACATGAAACATATCTACTACCTTACCATGAAGAAATCCCGCGTAACCACCTTCCGGGGGAAATAACTGTGCAACTGAATTAAATGTGCTTTCACTGAAAATTAAACCATAAAAAGCACAATCAATAATATTTCCCACCGCACCCGCAAAAATCAATGAAACCGAAAAAATATATCCCCAATGCTCTCTTTGCCTTACTATATGACGGATATAAAATACTCCAAAAATCGCGGCTAAAATTCTGAAAAGGCTGAGGGCCAGTTTACCGTAATCACCACCAAACTCAACTCCGAAAGCCATCCCTGGATTTTCAATGAAAAGAAGCTCAATTTTATTATTATTAGGCTCACCTAAAGGAACATTTGGGATATGATGTTCTAGTGGAAAACTGGACTTAATCCAGATTTTAATTGTTTGATCAATTATCAGTACAAATAAAATTGTAAGAAGCGGTAATCTTATTTTTTTCCAGATAGAAACGGCGTTCATTTTGAACAAAGATACATTTTTTGTTACTCGGCTAAAGGAATTGTTAAATGTAAAAAAAACAAAAAGGCGGATTTTTATGTCCGCCTTTAGAAACAAGTTAAATATTTAAACTATGAGTTTTGATTAAGCTTTGCGTCTATACCTAAGGTAGCATGAGGTACGCTACGTAATCTTTCCTTAGGGATTAACTTGCCGGTTACGCGGCAAATACCGTATGACTTATTTTGAATCCTTATTAAGGCGTTGCGTAAAGAAATAATATACTTCTCCTGACGTGCCGCAAGCTGTGCTGTCTCCTCTTTGCTCATAACACTTGAGCCGTCTTCTAATAATTTAAAGGTTGGTGAAGTATCGTCAGTGCCATGATTATCTCTGTTACTTAAAGTGTTTTTAAGTAAATCGTAGTCGGCTTCAGCCTCTTTAAGTTTTTCAAGAATCAATTCTTTGAACTCAGCCAATTCTTTATCACTGTAACGAGTTCTTTTGTCATTATTGTTTACAAAAGGTTTCGGTTGAGGTGCTTGACTTTTTTTAATCAACTGACGATTTAAATCAATTTTAACCTGTTGCTTCCTGATGAGATTATCTGAATCAAAAACGTGATCATCGTCATCATCATCTTTTCTTCTTCTTCCACCTTTACGCTTAGGCTTTGCCTTAACTATTTCTTCATCATCCAATAAATCATCTACAACACCTTCTGTCTCCCCGTCCAATTCTAGTCCTTCGATGTCCTCACCTAAATCCAAACCATCTGCTTCTAGTTCATCATCCATTGGTTTTACTTTCTTGGATTCCGGTTTTACTTTTTTTCCAGGCTTAGTAGTAGCTTTTGGTACAACTGCCTTTTTTATTTCCTTTTCTTTTGGGGGATTAACTTTGGCTTTTTTTGTCTCAGCTACTTTACTAACAGAAGTTGGCTTCTTGGAGACTGGTTTTACTACCTTTTTAGCTATAGGCTTTGCTGGTTTCTTTGCAGCTGGTTTCTCTGCTTTCTTTACAGGCTTTTTAGCTACCGGTTTTTTAGCACTCGGTTTTGCTGCTTTTTTAACTGATGGTTTTTTCACTTTCTTAGCCATAATTCAAATGATTCGTTACACAAATTAATTATTTATTTTATCTATCATCATTCCAACCAGCATCCCTTCTTCAAGTTCAACTGATAATGGATCAATCATTTCATTTAATTGTAAAAACTCTATTTTATCACATAGAGTTTCGTTGCAAATATAGTTCATGTTATTTTGAAGAGCTGAAACTAAATTAGTATTTCTTTCAATTTTAACATGAATACGATCTGTAAGCTCAAATCCCTTGTCTTTTCTGATGTTCTGGATGCGATTTACCAACTCTCTGGATATTCCTTCCTGTATAAGCGCCTCTGTTAAAGTAATATCCAAAGAAACAGTAAGGTTACCATGATTTACCACTTTCCAGCCCGGGATATCAACAGGAATTATTTCCACATCTTCAGTTTGCAGCACAATACGTGTTGAATCGAGGTTGATTACATATTCGTTGTCTTTTTCAATTCCCTTAATAATTTCTTCCTGATGTGATGCTGCAAATGCCTGAACCGCTTTCATGTTCTGGCCACATTTTTTACCTAAAGTTTTAAAATTCAACTTTAGGTTCTTCACGATTTTTACGCTGTTTTCGTCGGCAAATTCCAGACGTTTTACATTTACCTCAGCTAAAATCAATTCTTTTACAGCTTCAATGCTTTTTCTTTGATGATCATTAACCACCGGTATCTGAATTTTTTCCAGTGGTTGTCTAACTCTTATGTTTTCTTTCTTGCGGATAGACAACACCATACTCGAAATCTTTTGTGCCAAAAACATTTTATATTCCAAGTCAGAATCTATCCATTCTTTATTTGCCTCTTTGAGTGAGGTAATGTGTACACTTCCCGAATTAAAGTTGAGGTTTCGGTATAACCAATCTGCAAAAAATGGTGCAACCGGACTCATTAATTGAGCAACTGTTGTTAAACACTGATGCAGCGTTTCATATGCTGCTTGTTTATCTTCTCCCATTTGACCCTTCCAGAATACTCTCCTCGATAAACGAACGTACCAATTGCTTAAGTGCTCATCAACGAATTCTTCAATCAATCTTGCAGCGCGATGTGGCTCATAGTCTTCGTAAAAATTAGTGGCCTCGGCAACCAGATTTTGTAGCTTGGATAATATCCACCTGTCTAATTCGGAGCGCTTACTAACGGGAATCATGTTTTCCGGGTTCACAGAAAAGCCATCAACATTGGCATAAAGGGCGTAGAAATTATAAGTATTGTATAGTGTTCCAAAAAATTTTCTTTGCACTTCTTCAATACCTGCAGTATTAAAACGCAACTCATCCCACGGAGCTGCATTAGACACCATATACCAACGCGTGGCGTCAGGCCCATATTTTTCTATTGTTTCAAACGGATCAACTGCATTGCCCAAACGCTTACTCATCTTTCTTCCGTGCTTATCTAATACAAGCCCGTTAGAAACAACATTCTTGTAAGCTACCGAATCAAAACAAAGCGCGGCAATCACGTGTAAAGTGTAAAACCATCCTCTAGTTTGGTCTACTCCTTCAGCGATAAAATCTGCAGGATAATATTTTTTATCATCGATCAATTCTTTATTCTCGAAAGGATAATGTAACTGCGCGTAAGGCATAGCTCCTGAATCAAACCACACATCAATTAAATCATTTTCACGAATCATCTTTTTTCCTGAATCGGAAATAAGAAAAACCTGATCTATATATGGCTTATGCAAATCAAGTTGTTCGTCTGAGGTGTTGAACTCAGAAATTATACCAGCAGCCTTCGCTTTTTCTATTTCCAATTTTAATTCTTCCAGGGAACCAATACATTTCTCTTCAGTTCCATCCTCAGTTCTCCAAATAGGCAAAGGAATTCCCCAATAACGAGAGCGAGACAAATTCCAGTCCAGAGCATTTTCTAACCAATTGCCAAAGCGACCACTACCTGTTGCTTCAGGTTTCCAGTTGATTTTTTTATTTAGTTCTACAAGTTTTTCTCTGTTGTCTGAAACCTTAACAAACCAACTGTCTAGCGGATAATATAAAATAGGTACATCTGTCCTCCAACAATGGGGATAATTGTGCTCGTATTTTTCAATCTTGAAAGCCTTACCTTCTAATTTTAATTTGAGTGCAATTCTGTCATCAACACTTAAATATTCATTAAGGTTTGGAATGAACTTTTTCAGCTTTTCTTTCTGAAGGTTGTATTCAGCAATCAACTGTTCATTGTTATAATATCCAGCCTTTACATATTCACCTGCAAATCCCCAATCAGCATCTGCCATCTCTTTTACAAATCTTCCACGTCTGTCCACCAATGGAGTTTCGTTTCCATATTCGTCTTTTACAAGTATAGAGACGATTCCGTTTTGCTTGCAGGCCCTAAAGTCATCAGCACCAAAAACAGAGGCAGTATGAACTATACCGGTACCATCTTCTGTAGTGATAAAATCTCCAATTATTACCTCAAAAGCTTTACCTTCTGGTTTTACGTAAGGCAAAAGCTGTTCATATTTAACTCCTTCAATTTGTTTACCTGTAAACTCTGCAAGTAGTTGGTAAGGAATCGCCTTATCACCTTTTTTAAATTCAGAGATTTTTAATTCTTCATTTTTCTTAGGGAAAAAACTTCCCATCAATTCTTTTGCAAGAATTACCGTTACCGGTTCATGAGAATAAGTATTGAAAGTTTTTAATGCAACGTAAACTATTTTCTCACCAACAGCCAAAGCGCAGTTTGAAGGCAAGGTCCAAGGCGTAGTAGTCCAAGCCAAGAAGCAAACATTTCCTTCGGCCTCAAATGGCAGAGTCTTTTTATCGGTTACCTGAAACTGCGCAACTATGGAGGTGTCCTTAACACTCTTATAACAGCCCGGCTGATTCAACTCTGCAGATGAAAGTCCGGTGCCGGCCATTGGAGAATAAGGCTGAATGGTGTATCCTTTGTAAAGCAAATTCTTTTTGTAAAGATCCTTCAACAGCCACCAAACACTTTCAATGTATTTATTATCATAGGTGATGTAGGGTTGCTTCATGTCCACCCAATACCCCATAATACGAGTAAGTTCTTCCCACTTATCGGTATATTTCATTACCTCACGACGACAAGCCGCATTGTACTCCTCAACAGAAATTTTTTTGCCTATGTCTTCTTTCGTGATTCCAAGCGTTTTTTCAACGGCTAATTCTATTGGGAGGCCATGTGTATCCCAGCCCGCCTTACGTTTAACCTGATATCCTTTTAATGTTTTGTATCTGCAAAAAATATCTTTTATGCTCCTGGCCATCACGTGGTGTATGCCGGGCATACCGTTGGCACTTGGAGGCCCTTCATAAAACACGTAGGGCTTGGCTCCTTCACGTTCATTTACAGACCTTTCAAAGGTTTTATCATCATCCCAAAACTTCAGCACATCTTTACCTATCTGGGAAAGATTTAACTGCTTGTATTCAGGATATTTTACACTCATTTATGTCGTGAAAAATGATTTTTCGGGCCGCGAAGATACAAAATATATTTTCTCTTTTTCTCTTATTAGAAGTGTTGAAAGTAGGGTAAACAACGGAATTTAAAGAAAAATTCCAATTTTGCACTAGAAAAATGGCCGATTTTTTTTTATTTTACAAATAAATTAGTCATTTAACTTGGAAAGGAAATCATATTCAGTTGTAGCTGTACTTTTCATTTATCAAATGCTATTTCCTTGGCTGTCATTAAATGCTCAGGGGTTTGGAGAGTTTGCCTCTGCAGTTTTTTTGATGAATTGTAGCAGTAATGTATATTATAACACCACTGGCGGAAGCCCACATTGTATTAATCCTGACTGTAGTCAACTTTTCAATAACAATAACTTTGGTTCCTTTAATCAAAATAGTCAATCCTTGCTTTTAAGAGGGGGTGAAATAAAAAGCTGGAAGAGTAATAATGGAAATGTATGTAGTGCCAGACTCAATTACGTTGTTTATACTCAAGGAAACAGACCTCCCTCTCCTACTTTTTCTACCATCAATTTACCATTTAAAAGTAATTGTTGCGGTTCAACTTTTTGTGATGGAGCAGGGCCTTGTGGTGGTAATGATCAAAAATGGAGCGAGGCTAATAATACAATTGATTTGACAAATAGGCCGCCGGGGAATTATACACTTGAAGTTTATTTTGACTACTCGGGAGACGATAACTGGAACAGCGGATGTGGAACTACTAAATACATAAGTAATGGCGGGTTCAATTATGTTGCAAATTTTCAAGTAATGGCAACCGGAAGTAATTGCTCTATTTTACTGCCAATTACGCTTACCAATGCCGAGAGCCGTTGCGAAGAGGATAAAATTTATTTTTTATGGCAAACCATGAGTGAACAAAACACTTCACATTTCGTAATTGAGGGTTCTGAAAATTTAGTTCAATGGTTCCCGTTTTGCAACGTTGATGCGGCAGGTAACTCATCAACCCTTAAAAGCTATTCTTGTGTTTATGATAAAATCGGTTTAAAATATTTTCGAATTGCTCAATATGATTTGGATGGTGAAGTAAGTTTTTACGGGCCATACATGAATGAATGCGATATTGAGAATGAAATAAAGATCTGGCAGTCCTTAAATGATTTAAACTCGTTTCAGGTTTCTTCCAAAGAAAACTTCGAAGGAACCATTGAGCTATTGGAATTAGGTGGAAAAGTAATTTTTAACCGGGAACTAAAAATTACAAACACCACAGAGAAAATTTATCTCAACAACATTTTTTCTCATGGAAGTTACGTTGTTTTACTCCGAGACAAAAAAAATCTAGTAGTTGCAAGAGGTAGAATTATTTGTGCCGAATAAGCTCTTTCGGGTTTAAAATTTCAGACTAATTAATTTTCTGATAGAAATTATGGCAGAATTAATTGTTAAATTTCATCGTTAGTGTAATTAATACACATATTTTACTACATTTGATTAGCAACTGGTTTGTAATAAATAAATGAGATTTTTTCTCTTTATAATCATCTTAACGTTTTCTAAACACTATCTAGGTCAGGTGTTGAGTTTAAATGGTACTGCACTAACTGTTGTTGGCGGTTCTCCTAGCAGTTGCACAGCAGGTGGTTATAAATTACTTCAATCTGCAGCCGTAGGCGCGGGAAGCAACTGTGTTACTTTTACTTCCAATGCATTTCAAAATGGTGCAGTTTGGGCTTGTAGTCCAATAGATTTAAACCAATCATTCAGAATCAACTTCACAATTAATTTTGGATCAAATACAGGCACAGGCGACGGAATGGCATTTTTACTTCAAACGGAAGGAATGCCTCAGGTTATTGGTGGTCGTGCAGGAGGAATAGGATATGCGCAAGGAGATGGAAACGGTTGTTTGGGAGGAACCTGTCCAATAACACCATCTATAGCTGTAGAATTTGATACATGGGACAACAGCGCGACAGGAATAAACGATGTTGCCTGTCATCATGTTTCCATTCAAAAAAATGGAGTAATGAATTCGACAAATGCTTTAGTATCTCCAACCTGTATGCTTTCGGGCGGAACCTCAGTTGTAGATGGGGCGGATCATACCGTATGCATTACATGGGACCCATCATTAAACAAATACACGGTTTTCTTTGATGCAGTTCAGGTTGTAGTTTACAGTGGCGACATTAGAACAAATTTTACCAATCCATCCAGTGTTTATTGGGGATTTACAGGTGCCTCTGGAGGGCTTACACAAACGCAAAAAATTTGCGGTGTGGCAATTCAAACCAATATTGCTTCGCCAAGTTGCTCTGCAGTACTTCCAATAAGTTTAGGAAATGTACAATTTAACTGTAGCGCAGAAAATCCCAACATAATTTGGCATACCTTCAGTGAACAAAATACATCTTTCTTTCTTGTTGAAGGATCGGAAGATGGCATCACATGGAAAAATTTATGTCACATAAATGCCGCAGGAAACTCATTAACAGAACATATTTATAATTGCGCTATAGATGGTTTTTACGGGCGCTATTTACGATTGATTCAATCTGATTGGGATGGTAAACTAAATTATTTTGGGCCTTATATAAATGAATGCGGGCAGGTAAATGGAATTAAAATTTTTCAGCCTATTGAAGATCTCAGTTCGTTTTCTGTTTTAGCGGATAGAACTTTGAACTGCGAATTTGAAATTATTGATCCGAAAGGAAATAAAATAGCGGAGTTTCCTGCTAGAATTAACTCTGGCATCAATCATATTCCGTTGAATTATATTATGGATTCCGGGATTTATTTTGTGAGCATTAAAGATGAATTAGGAAAAATAATTTTCAGAAAAAAAATTAGCTACTACGCAGAATAAATTTTACTTG
>JBKCIQ010000177.1:0-9682 GCA_046302135.1 Bacteroidota bacterium
AAATCATTCTGTGGCAGAGCAGATGGAGAACTTGGCAAGCGAAAGTCTTACTTGCAGAAACCACAAATCGGATATAGTTAGTTAAGGCCTCATCTAACAACAAAGTGTTAGTTGCCTTAAAAATAAAAAACCCCCAACAAAAATGTCGGGGGTTAAACCATAAGATAAACCCAACTACATTTATTTATTAATCACTACTCTAATCGTTTTTACATTTGAATTGTTATCTGAAACATTCAGGAAGTAAACACCATTACTTAATTCATTTACATTCATCTGTATAGTGTTTTCATTTACACTGTTCACACTTTCTGATTTCTCAGTAATCAATACTTGTCCGATTCCGTTCATAAGTTCGAATTTTAAATCTTCTCTGCTTCCGCTGAAAGTCATGTTCAAAATATCGTTAGCAGGATTTGGGAATACGTTGACAAGGAATAATATGTTCTCAACATCTAGCCCTAAACATGCGTTTACAGTTACGCCAAGCGCATATGTGTTACTACAACCATTAACATCTGTTCCTGTTACTGTATATGTTAGAGAGGCAGAAGGAGAAAATGCTACCCCATTTACAATCCCTCCGGACCAAGCGTAGTTACTTGCACCAGCCCCGTTCAAGGTAATGGTGTTTCCACTACAAATTGAATCTCCGGGAGCGCTCGAAACAGCTGATACGTTTGGCAGCGGATTTGTTGTAAGTGTGTTTGTTACTGCTGCACTACAGCCATTGTTATCTGTTCCTGTAACACTGTAAATTACTTGTGGTGAAGTTCCTGTTACAGTAATTGCGGCAGTTGTTGCTCCCGTGTTCCAAATGTATGTTGTTGCTCCTGATGCAGAAAGTACAATTGTGTCACCAAGACAAACAGTTGCTGAGTTTGCAGTAACTAGGGGGAGGGAGTTAACTATAACATTCTGTACAGCGGAAGTATTTGAACATCCGTTATTATCAGTGATTGTAACCGAATAATTACCTGCAGTGCTAACAGTTATCTGCTGCGTAGTTGCTCCGTTAGACCAAAGGTAAGATGCAGCGGCAGATGATAAAAGCGTTACTGAATCACCCTGACAAAATATAGCGGGACCACCTGCCGAAATATTTGCAACAGGCAATGTGTTAACATTTAAATTTTGAACTCCTGAGGTTTTAGAACAACCATTAGTATCGGTTACCGTAACAAAGTAATTGCCACTTAAAGATGCACTTATATTTTGCGTTGTTGCTCCATTAGACCAAAGATAAGATGACGCTGATGAGGAAGTGAATACAACAGAATCACCTTGACAAATTACAGAAGGACCGGAGCTAGTAACAGAAACAGTTGGTAAAGCGTTTACATTTACAACAACAGTATCAGACGACTTACTACAGCCATTAGAATCAATTACCGTAACGGCATAATTTCCCGCGTTAGTAACAACAATCGTTTGTGAAGTTTGTAATTCTGACCATAGATAAGTATTAGCTAAAGAAACTGAAATCGTTAAAGAATCACCTTGACAAATTTCTTGAGTACCTGTAGGAGTGATGATTGCATTTGGAGCAGGGTAAGCAGATACATTTACTATGCTTGTTGTGTCTTTACATCCGACACCCTTATCAATTATTAGCATATAGCTTCCGGGACTACTTGTTTGAATTGATGGCGATGTTGCGCCTGAAACATTAATTCCATTCTTAACCCATTGATAATTTGCGTTGAGGTTACCTGTATTTTGTAAGAGCAAACTATCACCAGGACAAAAACCTGTATTACCGCTCGTGTTCAGTGATAAATTCAATGTACTTACACACGACTCTACCTGGTAAAACGTAAGTGTACTACTCACTTCGTTTGCTAAAACTACAATTGCTTTTCCATTCGGACTAGCCGAGGCAGGAATGTAAATTATACCTTCAGCGCCTAGATCGGGAGGACGGTTATTTACGTAATTCACATAATACGGAGCACTAGGATTTGTAATGTTATAAATCATCATTCCTCCAATCCTTTCAAGCGCAATGAATGCATAATCCTGACCATTGATTTTTGCAGTTGCAATTCCTTCAGGCTCCGGGCCTTTATCATCACTCCTATTTTTCTTAACAATAGTTGAACCGTTACTGGCATTAAACATATTTGAAAAAGTTGGATGATTTGCAGTTATTCTTTCAAGCTCAGACCCAGAGTCATAAACACGGCTATTGTTGCTGGGGTTCCAAATTGAAAATGATCTTGAGCCATAAACGAAAATACTGTCTATGTCTCCATCATTGTCTGTGTCTCCCCACTTATTCGTTGCGTTTAATTTTCCAAGAGTGAGGTTGTTTTTCAATAGTCCGGCGTTCGGAAATTTTGTTGCATCTAAATTGAGTGTACTTACTCGAGCTTCCTCATTGAATCCGGTATACGCTCTGGCATCTCCTTCGTTTGCAGTTAGCAGGTAGATGTTGTTACCAGAGGAATATTGTGCAACAGCATCAGGCAAATACATTCCTTTTACAGGCCAGTTTGCTATATTCACCTGAGAGGTAACATCAGAAACATCCATGGCATTATCGAATAACATATGATTTTTATATCCTAAAGGAATTAACTTAACAATGCTGTTATTCAACAAATTTATTTCTGCTATAGCATTATTTTCTTGAAGCGTAACCCAAGCCTTTGTGTCGTCATCAGATACCGTTATATACTCGGGTTCAAAATCTTTAGATGCGGTTGCATTTAAACCATAGATTCTAATTCCTAGCGATTTCAATACGGCCTCACTGCCATTGTAACCGGTAAATACAATGTGGCCAACATTTGATTGATTTAGCCCTGCTACACCTCCTGAAATATTGATTACCGAAATAGAACCATCCGGATCGTTTGTATATGCGGCATTTGGTTCGCCTTCGTTTGCCGTTAGTACTTTTGTTCCAGCATTGTTAAAAGTAATCATGTCGGGCATCATTCCCACTTTTACCGAGTTTAAAAATGTTCCATTTGAATTAAAGAAAACTACCTTGCCTGAATCCTGAGGGTTGGTACTGTTTTCAATTGCTACCGCTATAATTCCATTTTTGGCCGCCACACTATTTATGTTTCCGTATGGTGTTGTGCTGATTGAACTAATCAATATTGGGCTAGACGGATTTGTAAAATCCACAATGTCCATTTTTGACCCAACACTGTTTGCAATAAAAAGTCTTTTTGAAGTAGAATCATAGGCTACAATTTCAGCTGAATTTGTTCCAGACACTCCATTGCTGAAACTTCCCAGCAAAGTAAGATTTAACTCATTATTTCCGGAAGGAGTAGCAAGATCATTATCTCTAATATAAAGTGTATATTGATTTGTTCCGGCAGGATTGGCGTTTGTTCCGTTAGTTAAAGTGAAAATAATGTATTCGGTATTTTCAGGAAGCGCATCATTCAATATGGAAATAGTAATGGGAAGCGAATCGTTATTTAAACTGTTTCCTGGAAAAGTAACTAATGCACTTTGTAAGGAATAATCCTGTGTTGCAGTAGCAGTTGAGTAAACAGAGGCCTGTACTTCAATTGAAGAAGGTAAATTGTTCGGACCGTTTATCTTTAAATAAATACTGGTAGCACCTGCGTTTTCAAGAATGCTTTTTTCGCTGCCAATGAACGAGATATTCGATGGAATTACTACCGCGGCTCCTTTAACAGCCGTTGCATTAAAATCATCTATGGAGATGCCGTCATCGTTGCCTGTAATATTTACTCCCGTCCATCTGATCCATATTGTAGAACCGGGAGATACAGAAATACCTGTAACCGAATCACGTATAAATAGTCTATTTACGGCTTGATTTCCGTCAACGGGCCCAACTGTTGCGCCAAGATTTGGCGTTATTAGACTCAGCTTATTAAAAGTTGTCCATGTTCCGTTGGTTAGGCTAGTTGCGTCAGTACTGTATTGAAAAATTGCAGAGTCTTTTAAGCTCAATGCTCCTTTTCGCCACAACTCAGCAAAAAAATTAATTCGGATTTTTACAATGGCTGAATCCGTATTGTTTATGAATGAAGTTCCAATGGTTGAAACCAAAGACCCGGAAGTTAACTCACCAAAGGCGCGCTCAGTTGCACCTGTTATTCCATAACTGTAGGTGTTTCCGCTTGTAATAGTTCCATTGTCTGCGGCATAGCTTGCGTTTGCATTGGTTCCGGTTTCAGAGAAGAGCCATCCGGTAGGAAGCGTAGTGTTTGTGGTTCCTGTATTTGACAAACCGTCAAAATTTTGGGTGTAGTTTAGCGAACCATTAGTAAAACTTTGTTGTGCCCAGAGCGAAAATGTAACAACAGCGATAAACACAACGCTAAAGTAAATTCTGATTTTCATGTGATTAAATTTTGGACACAAAAATCACAGAAGAGTGTGAGTTGTCTGAAAACCTAAATTTACTTTTTCCTTAAAATAATATTTTTAAATTATGATTGAAATTATCTTTTCTCAAAATAAATCTTAAGAAAATATGTTACTCAAGTAATACTTATTTGTTGATTTAGAGGATATTTTATTTAATTGTATTTCCAATATTTTTAAATCTTTAAAACAAGCGTCAAATTTTCACTGTTTTTTAAACTAGAATAGAAATAATTAAGTTTTATTTTACTTTTCATAAACGAAAAGATAACCGAAAAAAAAGCAAACACCTTATTGTCAATTTCACTAAGAAAACACAATCTATTACCTTGTTTCTATTACGAATTTTGTTGCAACATCAACACTATGAATAATCATTATAAAACAATAATACTTTCTGATTTACATCTGGGCATAAAGGCCTCTAAGGCAAAAGAGGTAGTGAGATTCTTAAAAAAGAATACGTGTGATACTTTAATATTAAACGGAGATATAATTGATGGGTGGGCTTTGCGCCGCTCAGGAAAATGGAAAAAGAAACACACTAAGTTTTTCAAGTTGATTCTGAATTATGTATCTAAAAGGAAATCAAAGGTCATATACATACGCGGAAACCACGATGATTTTCTTGATGAGATTCTGCCATTTGAGCTAGGGAATTTTTCCATCAAAAAATACCATATACACGAATCTGGTGAAAAGAAATATTTTGTTACACATGGTGATCTGTTCGATACAGTTACAAGTAAAATGAAATGGATTGCTAAGCTTGGAGATGTTGGCTACACTTTTCTATTATGGATAAATAGGCACTATAATTCTTATAGAGAGAAGAGGGGCCTTCCTTATTATTCTATGTCACAGGCAGTAAAATCAAAAGTAAAGACGGCTGTATCTTTTGTTGGCGATTATGAAAATCAGCTTGCAAGTGTGGCTGAATCTAAAAATTGTCAAGGCATAATTTGTGGGCATATACATCAGCCGGCAAATAAAATGATAGGAGATATTCATTACCTAAACTCAGGAGACTGGGTTGAAACACTAAGTGCGCTGGTAGAAAATGGCAGGGGTGAATGGGAAATTATTTATTTCAGTGAATGGGAAAAGTCTAAAGTAAAACAAGAGACCAAAACTGAATCCCTTTCACAAGAAATTGAAGCCATTGATAGACAAATAAAACAACTTAAAACAGCATTTTAAAATGATAAAAAAGAGGTTCATATTTTTTGTTCAAGGTGAGGGAAGAGGGCACATGACTCAGGCGATAGCTATGAAACAGATACTTATTGAAAAAGGCCATGAGGTTGTTGCGGTTGTGATAGGAATGAGTGAACGAAGAGAAATTCCTGATTACGTGAAATTAAAATTTGACTGCCCCATTGAAAGACTCGATAGTCCGAATTTTGTAACAGACAAAAAGAATAAAGGAATCAGAATTCCTGAAACAATAGCTCACACCCTGATTAACTTAAGAAAATACACTAAAAGTCTAAATCAGATAAAAATTTTATTTAAAGTTTATTCAATCGACGCTGTAATAAATTTTTTTGATCCGCTTGTTGGCTTATTTTATTTAACGAATAAATGTAACATTCCTCACATTTGCGTTGCGCATCAGTATATTTATCATCATGAAGAATTTAAATTTCCTAGAGGAAGATTCACAGATAGATTCGCATTAAAATGGTTTACGGGTCTGACAGGAGCGGGATCAATCAAGCGTATGGCAATTTCATTTTATGAACTTTCTCAATCAAGGGATAACAAAATTAAAATTGTACCCCCCTTACTCCGGGACGAATTATTCGATATTAAGAAAGCAAATGAAAACTATTTTTTAGTTTACCTGGTAAATAATGGATACCTGGAAGATATTATTGCTTGGCATAAAAAAAACCCGGAAAAGATTTTACATTGTTTTACTGACACATCAAATCTTCCGGATATAAAAGGAGTTAATCAAAACTTTCAACTTCATCAATTAAACGATAAAAAGTTTTTAGAAATGATGGCTACAGCAAAGGCAATGGTAAGTACGGCAGGATTTGAATCTGTTTGCGAGGCTATGTATTTGAATAAACCAGTATTAATGGTTCCCGTAGCAGGCCACTTTGAGCAATTTTGCAACGCCAGAGATGCTTTTTTAGCCGGCGCAGGATTATATTCAGACAGTTTCAAGATTAGTAAAATTGTGGATTTTTCCGAAAAATTTGATGTCAAAAATGAAAACTTTATTAATTGGGTTAATAGCTCAAAAGAAAAAATTTATAAAGAAATACAAGTAACGCTAACATGAAAAGAAAAATTGCTTTTATTGTCAATCCTAATGCAGGCACGAGGGGTAAAGAAAATATTATTGATACCTTAAGAGCCCGAATTCCGTCAAATATAAATTTTGAAGTAGTCAATTGGAACAATAAGCATAGTTTCAATGAAATAAAGAATCTACTTTTAAAAAATGATTATACAGATCTGGTTGCGGTTGGTGGAGACGGAACTGTAAACGAAGTTGCAAAAGTAGCAATGGAAAAAAATGTACCGTTAGGTATTTTACCCCATGGTTCAGGGAACGGTCTTGCAAGAAGTTTAGGAATACCCATGAAATTAGAGAAAGCGTTAGACGTGATTGTTAATGGAAATATTAGATCTATAGACGGAGGGTTGATTAATAAGAAATTTTTCTTTTGTACATCTGGTGTTGGATTTGATGCGCACATTGGTTTTCTTTTCGCAAGTCTAAAAAATAGAGGGCTGTGGGGATATGTAAGAACAACCTTAAAGGAACTTTTCAAGTATAGGGCAAGTGAATATAGACTAACAATGAACGGAAGTACCTTTACTAGGGAAGCATTTCTAATTACATTTGCTAACGCCGGACAGTACGGTAATGACTTTTACATTGCACCTGAAGCTGATTTAAATGATGGTATGTTGCATGTTGCAATTTTTAAACCCTTTATGTTGTTGTCTTCACCATTAATATTTTTACGATTTATTTTTCGAAAGGCACATACCAGTCGTTTTGTTGAAACATTCGTAACCGATAAGCTGCTCCTAAGAAGAGTAGAAAAAGGACCGATACATTACGACGGGGAGCCCGGGGAGGCTGGATTTGATTTGGAAATTGAAAGTTTAAAAAATGCTATCCTGGTAATTACTCCTTAACCCTTATTACTTTTTCTATTTCACCATTATCATAGACAAATAAGCTAATTCCTGTAAAATCATCATTAACTTCTCTACCCAATAAGTCTATTTTCTTGATTAGTTTTCGTTCGTCTGAAATCATATTCAATAAGATTACATTCGAATAAGAATATGAACCATCAAAATCTGATTGTTTAAGCCTGTAATAAGAGTTACCGGTAAATGGAGAGTAATCGTATGTTTTATAGTATTGATAAACGCTAGAGTTTCCTTGAGAATTTATAAAACTTACAGGATACCAATCTTCTCCGTTTTTCGATCGCTCAACAGTAAAAAACGCATTGTTTTTTTCAGAGGCTGTAATCCAATTTAATTCAACTGATTTATTTATTTGTTTAGCTTTGAATTCTATCAGCTCTATTGGTAAAAGAACTGCACAAGTTTGAGAAACTACATTAATATCATCAAAGTACCATTCTTCGTCGTCAGCCTGATTTCCCAACAATACCCTTATTCTTAGCGAAGATCCGGTATTAATCTCTTCACAAGCATTCAAAACAAATCCATTGGGAGGCCCGCACAATGAAACGAATGTAATCCACGCTCCACCATTAATTTGGTACTCTGCTTTTAACAAGTCTTGTCCATTACCGCAAGAAGTACATTCCATAGTGCCTTCTGTTCTTATTGACATGGAAATTGAAATATTCGAATAACCCGAAATATTTATTACTGAGGAAATCCACATATTGTCACTCTGACCCTGGCTGTTTAAACAGCAGGTTACCCCTTCTATATCCTCACAGCAAAACTCTTTGTCTCCGGATGTTGTTCTTACTCCCCAAAAATTGTTTCCAACTATTCCTGGCAATCCATCCGCATCGCAATTATTTGCCGTAGTTGTCCATTTAGTAGAGTTTTGTGTTCCGTCAGTGTAAGACTGAAAATCCTCTGACCAAATAACGGTTTGAGAAAAGCTTAATGAACCGAAAAGAAAAAAAGTAATAACGATTGGGTTTATTATAAAACATGCTCTAAGGAAAAAAAGAATATAATTTAAAATAAAAATTTTCATTAAATGACTGACTAACAAAAATATATAAACAAACTGGGCACACAATGAATTTTAAATTAATAATTCGTTATTTTTTTTCTAAAAAAAGTCAAAAAAGCTTTTAAGTAGCAATCTACACTTATTAATTTTAAAACAAAAACCCCCGACAAAAATGTCGGGGGTTAAACCATGAAAATAAACCCAACTACATTTATTTATTAATCACTACTCTTATTGTTTTTACATTTGAATTGTTATCTGAAACATTCAGGAAGTAAACACCATTATTTAATTCATTTACATTCATTTGTATAGTGTTTTCATTTACACTGTTCACGCTTTCTGATTTATCAGTCATCAATACTTGTCCGATTCCGTTCATAAGTGAGAACTTTAAATCGTCGCGGCTTCCATCGAAAGTGATGTTCAATATATCGTTGGCAGGATTTGGGAAAATTTTAAAGTTCTCTACATCTGTGTTAGATTCTATTAACCGTGCATATTGAGAATTAATATTGCAAGCATTTACTTCAGAACATGACCCTAAAGAACATCCATGAGCCAAATGAGCAGGTACAGCGCTTGCATCAACACAGATTGTTTTCCCATTATGACAGATTTCTACTTTTGTTTGATTGCTGTTGCCAGCAAAACATACCACATTTACAACACAAACAGTCACTGCATCAGTAGCTACGCATCCGTTCGCATCTGTTCCCGTTAAGTTATAGGTTGTAGTTGTGTTCGGACAAACTGTAGTTGTGTTACCGTTTGCACCGTTACTCCATGTAAGAGAAACTGATCCTGTTCCACCATTTGCACTTGAGGTTAAGGTAGTACATGCCTTCGGCGCATAACCAAAATAAACAACAGCATCGTTTCCGGCAGATACTATAAGAGCAGTTGGCTCAGTTACAGTAATTGAAGTTGAAGCAGTACATCCGTTTGCATCAGTTACAGTATAAGAATAGTTTCCAGCACCCACTGTGTAGTTACCTGATCCTGTATAAGGCGCAGTACCACCGTTAGCAGAAACAGAAACAGTAGTTGTTCCTCCGTTACAAGCAATAGTACCGCTTGAAGAAGCTGATGTCAATACGCTTGGCTCAGTTACAGTAA